>DASXJO010000666.1:0-12406 GCA_036497385.1 Candidatus Angelobacter sp.
ACGCGCCGATGGCTCAGGCTATCCTGATCGCCTGCATAATGACGAAGTTTCATTGCCGGTAAAAATTGTGGCCGTGGCGGACACTTTTGACGCCATGCTGAGCGAACGCCCTTATCGAAAAAAACTTGCGCTGGGTGAAGCCGCCGCACAACTGAGCTGGCTGGCGCCCGCCAAGCTCGATGGCGAAGTTGTTCACGCCCTATTGGTGCAGCTGCGCCGCGACGCCGTGAGCCACGTCTCGCCGCCACGCCCATGGTCGTCCTCCAGTGAAACGCGTACGCGGAAAATGTTCCTTGATCCCAGCGTGGCCTGCAACATCTCGCCGCCAGATATCGATCAAATGGTTTCCGAGCTGAACCGGAGAATGACGCGGGGAAGAGTGACGCTGTCGTAATCTGCTTTGCCGTAGCGTATGCGGATACTTACTTGGCGCTCAGTGTATCGAAAAATGTTTTTGGTTTGAGCTCGACTACGTAATAGTTGTTAGCATCATCTTCCATTAAACGCAGCGATCGAGAAACACCCCAGTGGTATGAAGGATCACCTGGTCGCATATCTCGCCACCGCAAAATCGTGCCCGATTTCGTTGTGCCCAGACTGTAGTATCCGTGATCATCACATTTAATCTGATGGTCGCCAGGTCGTCCTCCCCCAAAAAAGATAAAGCTACGAGTTATTTGACCTTTTGTTTGATTCTGATGAACGACTTCAATGCCGTTTGCTGTTTGCGCAATGTACAAAGCAACATGAGCGATTCCGAAAGATCTGACCGTTGCAAAGTGGGAACCCTGATAATCCAAATTCTTGTTGAAAATGGCAATGACTGTTCCCGGGGCCAAAGCAACATTGCCAACAACCTGTGCCCCCCGTTGCCAGTGGGCAACTTCATGCGGAATAGACCGATTCAGTGCAATTGGCAGAGCAGCACACTCGCCACTTCCCAGCGGTTTGTGAAGAGTGCGAGTATATCGGAGTGGATCGTGGATTACCCAACTCATTTCGATACTCCTAGGTTCAGAGTTTCCAAGTGGGGCATTATCATAGCATTTTGGGTCAGGTAACATCTGTAATCTTTATTTCTCCACAACTTTTGCCTAACCTGGGGTTAGTATTCCTGATTAAGAAGAGTTCCTGGAGCGTCTATGCCCGCTGTGCGCAAGCAGTTAATTCTGCTGGGCCTCATTGTTCTAGTCTCCACCGCCGTGCTGTTTGCCGGCGACAATAAATCTAAAGCAAAGCACGCGGATTCCACATCTTCTGTGGCGCCAATGCAGATGGACGACAACAAGCGTATCGTCCACGCGCTGAACCGCTTTACCTTCGGCGCACGTCCTGCCGATGTCGAACGAGTTCGGGCTGAGGGGCTGGATAAGTGGTTTGACGAACAACTCCATCCGGAAAAAATTGACGATGGCGCGCTGGAATCGCGGCTCGCGCCTTTCCGTACCTTGAAGATGAGCACCAAAGAGATGGTGGAAAACTTTCCGCCGCCGCAGGTGCTGAAAGCCATTGAGAACGGACGCATGTCCATGCCGCACGATGCCACAAAGAAAGCTGTTTATGAATCCCGTATGGCCGCTTATCAGCAGCGCCAGCAGAATAAAGAAGACAAAGCAGCCGCAGGTAACTCGCCTTCTGCCAACGCGGAAGACTCCGCCCTCAAGGCCCAACCAGCCGCAGCAACACAAGCTAACGCCGATCCCAAAGACGGGCCGAATGAAATGTCCGGTGGCAATGATCCTGCGCCCGCCGCCAATCAGCGCAAGCAACAGAAGCAGCGTGAAGAAGCCATGTATGCCGATCTGGACACCGACCATCTTTTGAAATTACCGCCCGACGACCGTTACAAATCCATCATGAAAATGCCCGTCGATGAGCGCCTGGGTTTGGCCAAGACTTACAAAGGGCCGCGGGCCATGCAGCTAGTCGATGACATGAAGCCGGAGCAGCGCGAAACCGTGGAAGCAATGATCCAGCCACAGGCGGTTCTGGGCGAACTGGCTGAAGCCAAACTGCTGCGTGCCATCTACAGCAATCGCCAGCTTGACGAAGTGATGACGGATTTCTGGTTCAACCACTTTAATGTTTTCATCGGCAAAGGCCCGGACCGCTACATGGTGAGCGCCTATGAGCGTGACGTGATCCGTCCGCACGCGCTGGGTAAGTTCAAAGACATTCTGGAAGCCACGGCGAAGAGCCCTGCCATGCTTTTCTATTTGGACAACTGGCAAAGCGTTGGCCCAAATTCTGAGCTGGCGCTCTATGGGCCGCAACGGCGCGGAGGGCGCGGAGGGCGCGGGCGTTTCGCTCGTCCTCGACCGCAAGCTAAGAACCGTCCTAGCGGACTGAATGAAAATTACGCGCGCGAAATCATGGAGCTGCACACGCTGGGCGTGGATGGCGGCTACACGCAAAAAGACGTCACGGAACTGGCAAAGGTATTGACCGGATGGACGATTGAGAAGCCGCAGCTCGGCGGCGGCTTCAAGTTCAATGAGCGCGCGCACGAGCCGAGGAATAAATATGTCCTGGGCCGCAAGATTGGCGAGCACGGTGAAAAAGAAGGCGAGGAGATGCTGGACGTGCTGGCGCATCATCCCGCGACCGCCAAATTTATTGCGCGCAAGCTGGCCATGCGTTTTGTTTCCGACAATCCGCCGCAAGCACTGGTTGACCGCATGGCGGAGACATTTTTGAAGAAGGATGGCGACATCCGGGAAGTGCTGCGCACCATGTTCCACTCACCTGAATTCTGGGCCACCGATGCCTACCGCGCCAAGATGAAAACGCCATTTGAGTTTGTGGCTTCTGCCGCGCGCGCTTCCGGCGCTGACATTCAGAATGCGCTGCCGCTGGTCGGGACGCTCAATCGCATGGGCATGCCGTTGTATGCCATGCAGCCGCCAACAGGCTACTCCATGAAGGCGGAAGCGTGGGTGAATTCATCGGCGTTGCTCAACCGTATGAACTTTGCGTTGCAGTTGGCTTCCGGCAAGCTTCCGGGAACGTCGCTTGATCCGCAAGCGCTGATCCCCGGCCCTGCGCCTGCGGATTCACAGGCTGCACTCACGGCGCTTGAGCAATCCATTCTGGCGGGCGACGTCTCATCACAGACCCATGCAGTGATGCAGAAGCAGTTGGGCGATCCGCAAATTTCCCAGCGCAAGCTGGACGATGCAGATAAGAAACCAAATTATGGCGCGATCGCCGGATTGATTATGGGCTCGCCAGAGTTTCAACGCAGATAGCAATTAGCCATTAGCACTTAACCTTTAGCCTTTTTAGAAACGTGCAGGATTGGCTAAAGGCAAGAAGGGGCAAGCACGATTGGCTAAAGGCTAAGGGCCAAAAGCTAATAGCAAAGAGCCAATAGCCTGAGGAGCAATACATGTCCATTACACGCAGAGTTTTCTTAAAAAACGGCGCGCTCGCCATCATCGGGACCAGCGTGGTTCCCAGCTTTCTTACACGCGCGGTGTACGCCGCAGAGGCCGCTGCTCCGGGCGCAAAGCGCCTGATCGTCCTCTTCCAGCGCGGCGCCGCCGATGGGCTGAACATTGTTGTCCCTCACGCCGAGCAGGCGTATTACAACATGCGCCCCAGCATCGCTATCCCTCGGCAGAGCGTGCTTGATCTGGACGGCTTCTTCGGGCTGCATCCATCCATGTCCGCATTCAAGCCGCTGTGGGAGCAGAAGCACTTGGCCGTAGTGCATGCGGCTGGTTCGCCGGACAACACGCGCTCGCACTTTGACGCGCAGGATTACATGGAATCAGGTACGCCCGGCGTGAAATCCACGGAAGATGGCTGGCTGAATCGGGCAATCGCCGGAGTAAAAGAACCTGACGCAACGCCTTTCCGCGCCGTGGCCATGGGCGGAGCGCTGCCGCGCACGCTTGCAGGCTCAGTACCGGCAGTGGCAATGGATAACATCCGCGCCTTTGCCGTGGGCGGACGCGGGCCCAAGGCCAGCGTGGCCAGCAATACATTTGAAGCCATGTATGAGCAGTCAGTCGATTCAGTTTTGCACGGCACCGGCAACGAGACATTTGAAGCAGTAAAAATGTTGCGCTCAGCCGATCCGGAAAAATATGCGCCAGCCGCTGGAGCTAATTATCCTAACGGCCGCTTTGGTGAAAGCCTGCGCCAGGTGGCGCAACTGATCAAAGCCAATGTGGGCGTGGAAGTGGCATTCGCCGATATTGGCGGCTGGGACCACCACGTGAATGAAGGCAACGTGCAGGGGCAGATTGCCAACCTTACGCGCGAATTTTCGCAGTCAATTGCCGCGCTCTGGACTGACCTGGGCGATCTGGCCGAAAGCACAGTGATTGTCACAATGTCAGAGTTTGGGCGTACGGCGCGGGAGAATGGAAATCGCGGCACGGACCACGGCCACGCCAACGTTATGTTTGTTCTGGGCGGCCTTGTAAAAGGCGGCAGGATGTACGGACGCTGGCCGGGTCTTCAGCCGGAACAACTCTATGAAGGACGTGATCTGGCGGTCACGACAGACTTCCGGCAGGTTCTGAGTGAGGCCGTGGCCAATCATCTTGGTAATAAAAATCTGGCGAAAGTCTTTCCCGGTTTCGATAAAGGCACGCCAAAGGATTTTCTGAAGTATCTGGGATAGTTCTGCCTATTCATATCTCCATCTCATGTGCGAGCGGCTACTCCGCTGCTTCCCCGTGCAAAATAAATCGCGGGCATGTGCTAACCTATTAGCACCTAAGCAGTCATACTCTTCGGCTAAGACTGTCCGCTATTCCCGGAGAAGAAGAAATGGCTATTGCTGCCTGGACTGACGACCTGCTGAAAGACTTGCGTTATGCCGCGCGCCAATTCACTAGAAATCCAGTTTTCACGGCCGTAGCCGTTACATCGCTGGCCATCGGCATCGGGGCCAATACGGCTATATTCAGCGTCTTAAACGCCGCCATGCTCAAGTCTTTGCCGGTACGCGACCCACAAGGATTGGTCATGCTGACAGATCCGAACCAGACAGGCGTGAGTTCAGGGATGAGTACTGGAGACCGAGGCATGCTGACCTACGCGGAGTTCACGCAACTGCGTGACCATGCCACCACGCTGGATAGCCTTTGCGCAGTGCAATCACAAATGGATCGATCACAGGTCAGAATTGCCGGAGGCCAGCCGGAAGATGCGCACACTCGCATGGTCTCAGAGGAATATTTTTCAGTGCTGGGCGTCGATCCGGCGATAGGCCGCTTTTTCAACCGTTCAGACGCAAAGAGTCCTGGAGAAGATCCTTACGCCGTCATCAGCTATGAGTATTGGCAGAAGCGTTTTGGCGGAAATGTTTCCGTGCTGGGCACGCCCATCAAGATGCTTGGCGCCACCCTTACGGTAATCGGGGTGGCTGCGCCCGGATTCACCGGCGAAAGCGTCGCCGACAAGCCGGATTTCTGGATTCCCATGATGATGCAGCCGGTGGTCATGCCGGGGCGCGACTGGCTGCATGAAGACCTGAGCAAGAATATTGAAAAAGTAATGTGGCTACATGCCTTTGGCAGGCTCAAGCCGGGAGTAACCCAGTCCCGCGCGCAGACAGAGATTGACGTGCTGTTTCGCGGCATCATTGAAAATGGCTATCCCGCCACGCTCGACGCGGAAACCCGCAAGCAGGCCCTGGACCAGCACATCAAGCTGCATGACGCCCGAACCGGCGTCTTTGGCGGGCGTGATGATTTTACGCAGCAGCTAAAAATTCTGCTTGGCGTGTCGTTGGTGGTTCTACTGATTGCGTGCATTAACGTGGCCAACCTGTTGCTGGCGCGCGCCACCGCACGCACAAAAGAAGTAGGAGTGCGGCTCTCCATCGGCGCATCCCGGCTGCGGCTGGTGCGGCAGTTTCTTACTGAGAGCCTGGTGCTCTCTCTGCTGGGCGGCGCCGCCGGATTGCTTTTGGCGTGGGGCACTTCACGCGCTTTGGTGGTGTTGCTCACCGAGCGAAGACAGGATTTCGCGCTCGCACCCGCCATGGATTGGCATGTACTAGGCTTCACCGTGGGCGTAACACTGGTCACCGGAATTGTTTTCGGGCTTGTTCCCGCCCTGCGCAGCACACGCGTCAACCTGAATGACAGCCTGCGCGACGGCGGCCGCAGCACTGCTTCCGGCAGCCGCCTGAATCTGGCCAAAGGGCTGGTGATTGTTCAAGTGGCGTTTTCTTTGTTGCTGGTTGCGGGCGCGGGCTTATTTTTGCGAACGCTGTGGAATCTTCAGTCGGTCAGCCTGGGATACCCCAAGGAACACCTGCTGCTGATTTCCGCCGATGGAGTTTCCGCAGGATATAAGGGCCCGCAGCTTTCCAGCCTGTGGCGCGATCTGACGGAGCGTCTGCGCGCGCTGCCGGGCGTGCAGGGCGCAACATATTCCACCAATGGCATTTTCAGCGGGTCAGAGTCAGCGGATGAAATTGAGGTTGAGGGCTTCACCGCGACCAAGCGAGAAGAAAAGTTTGCCCGTTTCGATACAGTTGGGCCGCAGTATTTCTCAACCGTCGGCATACCTTTGCTGCTCGGACGCGATATTGGCCAGCAGGACACTGCCGCTTCTCCCCACGTTTGCGTCATCAATGAGGCGCTCGCCAAGACCTTCTTTAATGGACGTAATCCGCTGGGCCGCCATATTACAGAAAAATTTGGCGATAAGAAGAACGTAATGGAAGTGGTGGGAGTGGCGAAAAATGCGCGCGACCATCGCCTGCGTGGCGACGTTCCAGCCCGCTTCTATATTCCTGCTGACCAGGGAATGGACGGCCCAAATGAGTGGGCCATTTTTGAAATCCGCACGGCCGGTGATCCGGAACAGATGATCGCATCTATCAGCAAGACGATCCTTTCCGTAAATGAAGACTTGCCGGTGGAAGGGGCTCGGCCGGTAGCGATATCAGTGGACCGCACCAACGCTCAACCTCGCATGGTGGCGCGCCTTTGCTCCATTTTTGGGATTATCGCTCTGCTGCTGGCTGCCACCGGCCTTTACGGAGTGCTCTCGTACGGCGTGGCTCGGCGAACCAATGAAATCGGCATACGCATGGCACTGGGAGCGGGCAAAGGACGCGTAATCAAGATGATTCTGCGCGAAACCAGCGTCATGATCGTTTTCGGCGTTGTGGCGGGAGTGATTTTTACCGCCATAGGCGTGCAGTTAATCAAGTCAACCCTGTTCGGATTAGGCGTGCTTGACCCGTTGACGGTGTTGAGCTCCGTTGCCATACTCACTGCGGTGGCGCTGGTGGCCGGCTACATTCCTGCATCGCGAGCGGCCAAGGTAAATCCGACCCAGGCGTTGCGTCATGAATAAACACAAACGCAGTCTGACCAGCTTCTTGTCTCTATATGCTGTTTGGGTCTTGTTTAGAGGTGCCGGCCATTTGAGGCATTTGGCGGCGTCTCAGCCGAAATCCCGAGCCCAAAGACGAGGACCTAGGACCACGAGAAATAATGAGCAATTGGTCGGGGCGACAGGATTTGAACCTGTGACCCCCTGCGCCCAAGGCAGGTGCGCTACCAGGCTGCGCTACGCCCCGACAGGATGAAGCAGGGAGATTTCCATTCTAACCGATTTTTTCCGGATCGGGATTTTCCCGGCTTGGATTCGGACTTTGTCGGTTTTTGCTTCCACTGTCCGGTTTCCAGAATAAACTCCGCTGCTCCATCTTTGGGTGAACTCAAAAGGCTGCTGTCGCCACTGTTACGAAAACGAAAACACGCAGGCGCAAACCTTGTTTTTCCGTTCAACGCGCGCCGATTTTTGCGGACGCTGGCGCGCACTGCTTATGAGGCTGTCATCTTCGGTTAAAATTCGCTGCCGATCCTTCTTTTACTCTCCTATAAATAAGAACGTGTAACCGTAAAGATGCCGGGGGACTCTTTCCCAGATTGGCCCTCCGTAAGTACATTCTTTTTCTCTGAATACGCTCTAATGTTTAGACGGATACCACCTCTCCCCTCGTATTCCCAATTTGGGAAAGAGCTTTTCCGAATTCGGAAATTCCCAAAGTAACTTCAATAGATTCTTGCGGATAGAACTTTCTAGCAAACTTCGTTTTGAGGAGATTTTTTCTAAAATGTTGAAACCAACCGTACGCTTCGCATGTTTGGCGCTTTTCATGTTCGCCGCGAGCGCAAGCCCTCTAACCTCCAATGCTTCCAGCCAGTTCGATGGGCCAAATCCTTACCCCCCTGTTCCCCCGGCCCCCAGCTGCATGCCTGCTCCTTGTCCGCTGGCACCGTAAGGTAACAAAAGAGTGCGGTACAGGAGTAATATAGGGAGTCGATGCTAACGGCAAGAAAAGCTTGTTTGAGGGCTTATTAAGGCTGTATGCTCTTCAAAGCACTATGCCGTTAGGATCGCTCATTCACGATCTATCGATTGCCAGCATTGCTCTTCAGATTCTGCTGGTGGCGATCCTGCTCGCGAAAAAAGCATGGCACAAGTACCCAATGTTTACTGCCTACGTTTTTTTTACCCTGTTTGAAACGGCGGTAACGTTCACAGGGCACCGAGCGGGCGACGCCTATTTCTATACGTTTTGGATCTGCGAGGCGATTGGCATTGTTCTGGGCTTGGCAGTGGTGCGGGAAATATTCACCAATATTTTTGCTCCGCATGCCGCTTTGCGCAAACTGGCTATCATAATATTTCGCGTGGCGGTGGTTGCTCTCGTCCTATTGGCTTGCGGAGCAATCTACGAACAATCAGGCAACGCTAGAAGTATCGCTCGCGTTGTGATGTTGGCAACAGACGCGACTCGCATTGTTGAATTGGGCTTGATCATGTTCCTGTTCCTGTCTTCCAGCGCGTTCGGATTGCATTGGCGGCAGAATGAGTTTGGGATCGCTTTGGGGCTGGGAACGTGCGCAGTTGTGGAGTTAGTCAACGTGACGTTGATGACCCATCTGAACCCGGCGGCAGGGCAGGTTCTTAGTTTGGTACGCAGCTTCTCTTTCAATGGGAGCCTGCTTATCTGGCTTGGCTACCTGCTGGTCCCGGAACGTGCAACCAGCAGGGGAGAAATTCCCAAGCAGGCCCAGTTGGAGCAATGGAATCAGGCAGTGACGGAGCTAATTAATAAATGATAACTGTGATCGTAATTGCGCTTGCGTTGTGCGCTGTCGTGTTGTTTTACATGGCAGTACGCAGCCGCAGAAAACAGGCGGTGCAATCGCTCCGCCCGGTAGACTTAACCGCTTTTCACGCCTTGCTGGACCGGGACGATGAGCTTTTCATCAAGCGAAAGCTTCCGCGCTCAAAGTTCGTCCGCATCAAGCGCCATCGTATTCGCGTGACCGCGCGTTATGTGGCCAGGATCGCCTCAAACGCTTCCACCGTTATGCATGAGAGCGAAACCGCGCGCTTGAGTCCCACGCCTGAAGTGGCTTCAACCGCCGCGCAGGTAATGGAGCTAGCGGGGCAGATTCGCGTGCAGTGCATGCTGGCCATGTTCAAGCTGTCGCTGGAATACGCCATGCCGTCATTGCAGCTGACTCCGGCAATGCTGGTGCCCAAGTACCAGACCTTGCGTGAGAACGTCCGTCGGCTGGGCGATCTGCAGACGGAAAATACCGTCCCATTGGCAAATGCCATCTAACTGTTTCTTAAGAGAAAAGCCCTGTGCCGCAAGCGCAGGGCTTTTTGCTTTTAACCACAGCTTTTCTTAACCACACAGGACACGAAGAGGTAGTTCTGGTCCCCCGAATTGGCAATCCCGGAAGCATCCGCTGAAGTTTCACTCGCATTTAGCAAAACTTGAAAAAATCCCCTTTGTGTTCCTTCGTGTTCTTTGTGGTTTGTTTTTCAAGGTATTTTTCTGGTTCGGTTTTTGGGATTTAGAATAGACGCATGCTTCTCCAAGGCATTTTTCCCGCCGTAACCACGCCGTTCTACCCTGACGGAGCGGTGTACTACAAAAAGATTGAGCACAATATTGACCGCTATTCCCGGACGCCGATCGCCGGCATGGTGGTGCTGGGCTCCACCGGTGAAGCGGTGATGCTGAGCGATGACGAGCGGCGCGAAGTGTTGCGCGTGACCGCCGAAGTGGCGTCGCCGGAAAAGGTGCTCATCGCGGGGACGGGCGCTGAGTCAGTGATTGAAACGTTACGCCTCACGGAACTCGCGGCAAAGCTGAAGTACGACGTGGCATTGGTGCGCACACCGCATTTTTACCGTCCGCAGATGAAGCCGGATGCAATGCTGGCCTTCTATCGCACCGTCGCGGACAAGTCGCCGCTGCCCGTGCTGCTTTATACCGTGCCGCCGTTCACGGCCTATGACCTGCCGCTGGAAGTGATTACGGCGTTGGCGGAGCATCCGAACGTTATCGGCATCAAGGAATCAAGCGGCAACGTGGAAAAAGTAGCGGCCATGGTCCAGGCCACGCGTCATATAAAGCGCACCGCCACTGTGACGGAAGTCCAGCAGGCGGTTACGGCGCGCATGCTCGCCGCCCCCGCTGCCGATGAAAATGGCAGCCAAATGGTAAGCGTGGGCCAACTCAATGGCGGGTCCGAGGTTGCCGTCGCTGTCCGGCCCAGGATCAAGACCCGCAGCAAGGAAGTTGGCTTCCAGGTGCTGGTGGGCGCGGCCCACACATTATTGGATTCGTTGCTGGCCGGCGCCAGTGGAGGCGTGCTGGGCTTTGCCGCACCCGCGCCGACCATCTGCTTTGAAATTCATGCGGCCTTCAAAGACAATGACATTGAGCTTGCCCGGTCAAAGCAGGTCGCTTTGGCTCCGGCAACCAGGCGCGTAGTCTCCGAACTGGGAATTCCCGCCATTAAATATGCCATGGACCTGAATGGCTATTACGGAGGGCTGCCCCGGCTGCCGCTGCTTCCGCCCACACATGCGCAGAAGACGGAAGTTGAAGCAATGATGAATTCCTTCCGGAATTAGTAGAAAAGGAAAATAACTTCAGCCGCAACTCGTATTTAACATGCTTTTAACGCTGGAAAATGTTATGTTGAGCAGCTTAAACAGCGCTTGAACAATTGCCGGAACTTCAGTGCGCGTGTTTTCGTTTATTCGTCAAACGGGAACGGTTTATTTACCCAAGTTGGCATCGTTGGGGTTAAACTAGGGGGCAGCTTCAGAGTGCATTGCCACTACACTTATAATCTTCCGGCGTGAATGATTGGAATTCTCTTGGTGCACTATTGTCGGAAGTTGGATCCCGGCAACAGTGGAACAAGCTTGAGGATGTAAAACAGTGTTGTCAGCCGGCAAGAAATTACGCGATTTACGTGAGCAAATGGGTCTCACCCTTCGGGATGTGGAGCTCTCCAGCACATCCTTGGCTGAAATTAGAGGGATTGAAGAATTCGTCATCAACCCCAGCCGCCTCTCTGATATTGAAACCAAGGGCGTGATCCCCAGCATTTTCCGGCTCTATGTCCTCTCCGTAATTTATCGATCGGATTTCACTGAGCTGCTCCGGCTTTACGGAGTGGATCTGAGTTCCACCGCGGCCGATTTCGCCATTTGCCGTCCTGGTAGAACGCACCGCGTTGAAATTGCTGAAGGCCAGGGCAACGTGCAACTTCCCACCCGGCTCGATCCAGGCTTTGATCTTCTCCGCACCACTGACCTGGGCCGCATGATCCAGAAGTGGGGCCCTCTCCCCATGCAGTATCTCCAGGAACTCGCCAAAACAAAATACATCTACGCTTACATCGGCATGGAAGACCTCACGATGTACCCTCTGCTGCTGCCGGGCTCGTTTATTCAGGTGGATGAAGAGCGCAGCCGCGTGGAAGAAAAGAAATGGCGCTCAGAGCTGGAACGCCCAATCTATTTGGTGGAAACCCGTGACGGTCATGTGTGCTGCTGGTGTTCCGTGCGTCGCGGAGAGATTGTGCTGCAATCCCATCCGCTGTCACCGGTGCCCGCGCGCATCCTGAAACATCCACAGGAAGCTGAAGTAGTGGGCCAGGTGATTGGCGTGGCTATGCGACTGGCTGACTGGCACGCTCCTGACGAGCGAGAGCAACGACAGAATCCTGAAGTAGATGCAAGTGAGCCGAAAGAACTGCGTCGCCGTTGACTGGCGCTTTCAGCACGAATGAGTCGGGATCTAGAATGTCCACCGCGGAGCCCGAACGCGCGAGCGCTTCCTGGTACTCCTGGTAAATTTCACGTACCGGCGTGTGGCTCAGGGCCAGCGCGGTTTCCATGTGCGCGGCGTAAATAGCGTCCTGCGTGGGACGGTTCCCGTAGGCGCGCGTAAAGCCCCAGTGCATGTAGCCTCCGCTGCCGCTTTGCAGCGAGCAGATATAGGCCACTTTTTCCAATAGCGAGGGCAGTGCGCTTAACGTGCGTTTTTTGAAATCTTCAGCAGCTTTTAAAATCATGGCGCGCAATCACCTGATGACTACCC
>DASXJO010000667.1:0-10917 GCA_036497385.1 Candidatus Angelobacter sp.
AAAGGAGATATTTTGCGCGGGCCGCCTTTCAGCAGCTCTGCGTGCTCGCGTTCAATCACGTCAAAGCCGCCGACCCCGGAGCCAATGTGCACGCCCACGCGCGTGGCATTTTCCGGAGTGATCTTGAGCCCGGACATAGTCATCGCTTCATCCGCAGCCGCCATGGCAAAGTGAATGAAGCGCCCCATCTTCTTGACTTCTTTTTTCTCGATGAATTTTAGAGGATCAAAGTCTTTGACTTCCGCCGCAATCTGGCACGCGAACTGCGTGGTGTCAAACCGGGTGATTTTGCTGACGCCACTTTTTCCGGCAACAATGTTCTGCCAGACCTCGGTGCTGGTCTGCCCCAGTGCGCAGATCAGCCCCATGCCCGTTACAACAACCCGCCTGGCCAATCACTTGCCGCCTTTCGCGTGCTTTTCAATGTAATCAACCGCGTCTTTCACGGTGCGGATCTTTTCCGCATCCTCGTCTGGAATCTCAATGTCAAAGGCTTCTTCAAACGCCATGACCAGTTCCACTGTGTCCAGTGAATCCGCGCCCAGATCGTCCACGAAGGAGGCATTGGGCGTAACTTCGCCTTCGTCCACTCCCAGCTGCTCAACAATAATTTGTTTCACTTTATCTTCAACGGCTGCTGCCATAGGCTTAGTGTCTCCTTCTGTTGTGTGCTAACAAATGTGTGCTAACGAAATGTACTCAAAAACGTGTGCTCAAAAAGTTCGCCGAAAATTCCGGGGCCTCTTATTGCTTTACTGACTTCGCGTTTTTCTGGATGTAATCAACCGCGTTCTGGACGGTCACAATTTTTTCCGCATCTTCATCCGGAATCTCGATGCCAAAAGTTTCTTCCAGCGCCATGATCAATTCCACGCGATCCAGCGAGTCGGCGCCTAGGTCATCGACAAACGATGACGTCGCGGTCACGTCCCCCGCGTCAACGCCCAGCTGGTCCACGATAATCTGTTTTACCTTGTCCTCAATACCCGGCATAGAGGCTCTCCTGCAAACATGTCAAACCGGCTAGTGTAATTGCTCTAAAAATACTGTGTAAAGGGCTAAGCGTCAGTTTACTGACGCTTAGCCAGTATCAGCGTCTAGCGATTCGCTTGCGAATCGCGGGCCTTTAGGCAGACGTTCATCGCGCCTCAAAAAGCTTTTCTCGCCACCACCAGTGACTCCGGCATCGGCTCCAGCGGAACCAGCCTCGGCGCTTCTAATCCGGCATTGCGGCACATCGTGGCATACTCCGCAAGAGTGTAAGCGTCTCCTTTCGGAGTGTTGCCAAGCATGGTCAGGCCGAACATTGCGGGTATGGGTGGTGAAACACGATCATCGTTGGGCACAAACTCTAAGATTATCACCTGCCCGCCGGGGTTGAGGGCGGCATGGGCCTTTTTCAGCATTTTTTCATTTTCAGATGGGTCGAAATGATGCAGCAGGTTGGTGATCAGGATGGCGTCAAAGCCCGTACCATAGTCCACCTCAAAAGCGCTGCCAGGCAGCAGGTGATATCGATCGGCTAATCCCTGCTTGGCAGCATTGTCCCGGGCTACTTCAAGCACATTGGGCCAGTCCAGCGCGTAAATGTGGGCTTGAGGCAGCCGCTGGGCCACTGTGATACCAAAGAGACCATGGCTGGCCGCGATATCCAGAATCTTGGCCAATGGACGAGCCCCGAGCTCTCCTGCCAGTAACCCGGCGATCGCCTGAGCTGCCGGAACCATGATCGGGGCCATGCCCTTGGCAAACTCTATCCAGATTGGGTCGTCCGGCGACAAGGTGCTGTGCTCTTCCGGCGATCCGCCCTTTCGTACCGCTTCGCCCAGATGCTCAAAGCTCGCCAGTTGGGTGGGGTGCAGCAGGAAATTGAATGCCAGACCAAGGTACGCGGGTGATCGGCTGTCCAGAAAGAACGCCGTATCAGGCGTCACCGAATAATTGTTGCCGCTTTTCGCCAGGAATCCCATCACCACCAGCGCATCGCTCAAAATGCGCACGCCACGTTCGGCCGCGCTGCAAGTTTTCGCAATTTCGGCTGGCGTGTGGCTGCCTTTGGCAATTGCGGTGAACAGATCAATATCCACTGCGGCTTTCAAGGCAAACGCGCGTTGATATCCCTGAACAGTGTTGAAGATCTGAACTGGGCTTGGTGGTATGGCGGGCATTTGCTGTGCGGACATCTCGGGTAAAAACCTCCACTGCCATTCTATCTGTTTGCCCGTGATCAGTTTTGAATAAGCCGCGAAATCCCACTACCCACATCACCGTCATCCTGAGGTCCGTAGGCGAACCAGCGTTTTCGGGTCCCAATCACGGTCGTTCTTGGCGTGATTGGGCAGAGCGGGTGAGTAGGACCGAAGGACCTTGTGTTTTCAGGTTCGGAAGCGGCCGCAAGGTCTCTGGCCTGCTCACACTCTGCCCCTATGCGTGTTCGCTGACAGGGCGTCGGAATGACTCGTCAAAAAGTTGGATCAGCTTCCGAGGACATTCAAAATCTGTTCCACGACTATCTGTTTGCGCGCCTTTCAGAGGTGCAGCAATGGGCTTTACAATATAGACTTGTCCGCTCCGAAATTTTTCCTCAAATATACTGCCTGGCTTGCGGCTCTCAAGACCCTTGGGGCGTGGGGCGTCTTTATCATCTCCATTCTGGATTCCGCGGCTTTCGGCGTTCCCATGGACCCGTTGGTCGCCGGATATGTTTACGCCAATCCGCATAAAGCATGGCTCTATTGCCTTGCAGGGTCGATAGGCTCGGCCTTGGGAAGCCTCGTCCCCTACGGCCTGGGACGCGCTGGCGGCGAACTCTTTCTGCTCAAGCGCATCAATGAAGCGCGCCTCAGGCGCATTCGCGACCGCTTTGAGCGCCAGGAATTTCTTGCCTTGATGGTCCCAGCCATGCTCCCGCCGCCGACACCCTTTAAATTGCTGGTGTTTTCTGCCGGAGTCTTTGAAATGAAGCCTGTCGCGTTCCTTATGGCGATCATTAGCGGCAGGCTGGTACGATTTGGGGCGCTCTCTGTTCTGGTCGTAATTTTCGGGAAAGAAATCGTCGACGAGACAAAAAACCTGATCAAGACCCATCCGTCTTTTCTAGTGTTGATCGTGGTTGGAATAGTTCTGGTTTGTTATCTCATCTATCGATTACTGCGCCAGCCGGCAAAAGAAATCGCGGAAGAGATCAAGCATGAGGAAGAAGCGCAAGCTGAGTAGTTCGCTTTTGCTCGTGGGTTTTGGCGAATCAAAGAGAATGCCTATCACGGATGAACACAGATCAGACGGATTAGAATCAATTCCTTGAATCCGTTGGAATCCGTGTTTATCCATGGGTGAGATTTTTTATCCGCGCTCATCCGCGAAATCCGCAGTTGGGTTTCGCAGAAGTGATCAATCCCACACGAGCAGCCTAGCGTCCGTGAAAAAGCTAAACCCAACGAAGTGCCATCCTGAACCGAGCACAGCTAGGCTGCCTGGAGGGTACGTAGTCTTATCGCGAAGGTGAAGGATCGGCTCCGCTGCTGCTGAAGGAACACCATACTGGCACTTGATCGCTGTGCGAGAATTCGTCAGTTACCAAAAGCGAAATCCTACGCTGCGGCGCTCTTGCCTTCGGCAACCGGATGAGTCTGCGCTACCAGCGCCCCTATCCCGAAAAACACCAGCGAGAACACCACATCAGAGATCATGCCATTGCGGAAGAATGGAATCGCCTTGGTATAGCACTCAATCAGGCCGGAAAGGTTCTTGGCATAAGCGATATTGCCGAACGCCCACACGGCAAAATTGCTGGTAAGGAAGAAGCCGACGCCTGTTCCCAAGCCTGCGCCAAAAACATTCAGCGGCTTGATGCGGTCGCGGAGGAAGAAACCGATGAAGCACGGAACAAGGTACCAGCTCCACATCACGATTTGGTCCAGCGCAAATGGAATCTGATAAACGCGCAGATTCAAATAGATATCGGAGCCGATCAACAACGCGGCAGGAATCCAGAAGTGCTTGCGCGGCATGCGTGATCCAAAGAACAGCAGTGAAGCGCCTACCAGGCTGAAGCCTAGGGTGGCGAACGCGCCGGTACCGGCAACTAAACGCAACAACACTGCGAGAACCACGAATAGATAAGCGAGCATACGCACCTCAGAGTAAGTATTGTGACGGTTTGAAACGGCAAACGTCAAGCGGAGGTTATTCCCCGATTTGGCGCTAATCCGGCTGCGGAGTTCCCGTACCCATCTTTTCCACCCGGAGTTGCTGATCCAGCACCACATAGCCAGCCAGCGTGGGCCTGCGATGCTGGGCGACAGCTTCAGCGCTCTCAAATCGCAAGTCTTCAAACTGCGCCTGAAATCGTCCGCCCTCAAGCTTTTCCACGGTCACCAATGGATACTGCGCCCAATCCAGATAGACGCGGCCCAGACGCGACTTCTTGGCCGCCAACGATATCGGCGTCTCTTCCAGCTTGTAGCGTACAACCGCCAGATTTTGTGGATCGATCTCACCCGAGCCGGAATCCACCGGCGCCATCTCAAAAAAATCCTGCGTCTCCACTACGCCGTTCCACGAAAAAGGATTGATAGGCTTGGGAAAAGCCGAGGCGCGCAACGGATCCTCACCACGATAGGTCCGCGCATTGAGCGCATTCACCGCCCGGCGATGCTCGAAGTCCCGTACGAAGATCACCACACCCAGGCAGATAAGAGCAAAAATCGCCGCGCCACGTCCCCGAAACTGCGGCTTCTGCGATCCAATCTCCTCAGTCACCAATGCCATCAATGCGGGCATCACCAGGGCCAGAAACATTGCCAGCAGCATAATGGGATCCACAATAAAAACGATGTCCCACGAGTACCATTTTTCATTAAATGGCGCGAAAGGACGCACGCCATAGTTGTTGGTAAAGTCCTGAAACAGATGCAGCAGTGCTCCCAGCAGGGCGTATCCGTAAAGCATCTTCCAATTCGGAGCCAGCTTGGGCAATGTGCTGCCTGAAGCGCTTTCAGCCACGCGCTTCTGCCGCGAGCTTCTCCATCGATGGATGCCGTAAACGAGCGCGACCACCGCTGCAGCCAGGAATGGCGCGCCAATCAGGCTGTGCGTAATGCCTCTGTGGTGCTCCAGGCCCGTAATCGGGCCCCAAAAATATGTAACCGAATCAATGTCCGGGGCCTCAAACGCAAGCGTCAGCGTAAGCGTTGCCAGGGCGGTTTTTCGATTCAGTCCGGCGCGACTCACGCAGGCGCCGGTCAGCATGTGTGTGACAGGATCCAGAGAAATACCTCAGAAACAAATTAGCATTTTAAACATGGCGGCTACCCGCGCCTAACGCCTGCAGCAACAACATGGCACGGCAGTTTGTCGCATCTCGGCGTGTTGTGGAGCTGGTAAAGAAAGTGGAATAATGTATGTCTCACATGAACGTCTCACAACCCAATACAAAGCTTCTCTTGTGTTCTCGCCATAGCGATTCGGTGCTTGCCATGCAGCGAGAGGTATTTCGCAAGTCTGGGTATGAGATAGTCGCGGCAGCTGCGAAAGAGGAGATCCAACAGCACATTGAAAATAGTGAGTTCGACGTGATCATCCTGAACCACACTCTTTCTTTTGCGGACCGCAAGACTTTGGCCAAGAAAACCAAGCAGCGCAATCCCAAGATTGGAGTCCTGGTGCTGCACCATAGCGGCTCGCTGGGAAATCCTTATGTCGATCTGGCGGTGGATTCGCGGGCCGGCGTAAAGCCCATGCTGGACACGCTGAAGCGCATTGAAGCCATGCGCCACGCCCGCACTCACCACACTCCGGGATCAGAGGGCAAATACGTAGTCGTAGCAGACCTCAACCGCAACTACACGTTTGCCACGGATCATGTCTGTGAATTGCTGGGCTATGACCGCGCCATGCTCATGGAACTTCGTATTGATGACATTGTTGATGGCTCAACCAACGTGACGGACCCGCTGTTCCGCGAATTTGTTTCCGAAGGAACGCAGACTGGAAAAATCGCCCTTCGGCATCGCTCGGGCAAGAAGATTCAGGTGAAATATTCAGCCGTGGTTGAGCCCGACGGATGCACGATCGCATACTGGGAGCCGCTGCAATCCTCGGCAACCGATTAAACTTGCGGTTCTGTTGATTCCATCAATAGTTTTACCGGCCTGCTCTCGATAGTCAGCTCGGCCGGCAGCACGCCCAGCAACTCGCCATCTGCCTGGGAATGCACAGTGCGCATGCCCGGAATCGCCGTACACTGAAACCATTTGGTATGGATGGCATCCACGCCGTTGACTTTCCAGTTGCGTCCTGTGGCCACGCTGGCAAAATATGAGAAGAAGCGCCGGATTTTATTGGTTCGAAAAAGCAGCAGGCAAAAATCCGGTCGCCAAAGGCCTGTTCCCAGCTTTACCCGGCTCAACAGCCCCGGAAATTTGCCCGCTCGGACGCACATCGCCAGCATGGCCCCGCCCTGATGACGATTTCCCTCCTCATCTTTCCACTCAACTTGAAACATAGGATAGCGGCGGCGCAGGGCCATGCGCGCCATTTCCAGAAAATATGCATTCCGTCCCCAGAATTCTTTCGCTTCCACTTCCGTGCGGTACATCAACTCGGCATCCGCGCCCACGCCTGCCGCGACCAGAAAGTAACGCTTCTCCGGGCCATGTTCTCCCTGCGAGCAAATCATGCCAGGATGGAACTCCCGCGGTTGATACGTCAGCAGCTTTTTTGCCGCCTCTACCGGATCAGATGGCAATCCCAGATCTGACGCCAGCAGATTTCCGCTGCCCAGCGGCACCAGCCCTAACGCCACATTTGCTGGGGCTTGTGTAACCGACGCCCGCGCAGATAATGCCAGCATAATGCCGTTGAGAGCTTCATTAGCGGTGCCGTCGCCTCCACAGGCGATCACCGTGTCAAAGCCCCGTCCTGCCGCTTCCTGGACCTGCTGGATCGCGCTGCCGGCATGTGTCGTGGCGCAAATCTCAACCTGCACGCCCGCCGCCCGTAGGACTCCTTCCACGCGTGCGATATCCTGAGCGCGCCTGGCGCGTCTGCGTCCCGAAGCCGGGTTGTAGATGAGGAAGGCTCTGCGCACGGCTGGATTATAGTAGGCGAAGCGCGCACTGAAGGCTGTTGAAAATGAAGAAAGCGTTCATCGCTGTTTTTCTTATCACGTTGCTTGCGACCATATTCTTCTTTCTGAACTACGGATTCGGCGCCGGACATGGGCCTTACGACCGCGCCCTGGGCATCCTTGCGCTTCCCTGGATTTTGATTCCATGGCCGGACTTCCTCTTCAAAAACGACCTTGTTTGGCTTGTCCTGCTTCCACTTGTTTTGAATTTGCTCGTTGTTCTTGTCGTCGGGAAGCTGGTCTTGAGGCATGCGCCACGAAAGCCTTGACGGCTTGAATGCTCTCCGCTCAGATGGACTAAAATTCAGTACCGTCATGTCTTCCGACGCCACACAATCCTTCCGCGCCGCCCGCGACTTCCTTCTCACGCATCGTGACGACTACGCTGCTGCTTATGCAGGCTTCCAATGGCCCAAGCTCGATTATTTTAATTGGGCGCTGGACTGGTTTGACCAGACTGCCGCCGGCGATCGCCGTAACCAGACGGCTCTCTGGGTGGCCTATGAAGATGGCCGGCAGGACAAGTTAACGTTCGCGGAACTCTCTGAGCGGTCCAATCGCATCGCTAATTATTTTCGCGGTCTCGGCGTCAAGCGTGGCGACCGCGTATTGCTTATGCTCGGCAACATTCCGCCGCTCTGGGAGACCATGCTAGCCATGATGAAGCTGGGCGCGGTGATTATCCCTGCGACCACGCTGCTGACGGCGAACGATCTGGCGGACCGCATTGCCCGAGGCCGGGTGAAGCACATTGTCTGCGCAGCCGACCTTGCTCCCAAAATTGAAGCAGCCTGCGGAAGCTGTACCCGCATCGCCGTCGGCGGGAAGGCGACCGGCTGGCATGAGTATGAGCAAGGTTATTCATCGCCCGCCACGTTTCAGCCGGAAGGCGACACCCGCGCCAGCGATCCGCTTCAGCTTTACTTCACTTCCGGCACCACGGCAAAGCCCAAGCTGGTGATGCACTCGCATACCAGTTATCCCGTGGGCCATCTTTCCACCATGTATTGGATCGGCATTAAGCCCGGCGACATTCACTGCAACCTCTCATCACCGGGCTGGGCCAAGCATGCGTGGAGCTGCTTCTTTGCGCCCTGGAACGCCGAAGCCACTGTTTTTGTGATCAATCAATCGCGCTTCAGCGCCCGCGGCCTGCTGGACGCGCTCACCGGCTGCGGCATTACCACGTTCTGTGCGCCGCCTACCGTCTGGCGCATGTTGATCACGGAGAGCCTCAGTGATTGGAAAGTGCGTCTGCGTGAGTTGGCTAGCGCGGGCGAGCCGCTGAATCCTGAAGTAATCGAACAGGTCCGCACCGCCTGGGGCCTGACCATCCGCGATGGCTACGGCCAGACCGAAACCACGGCGCAAGTTGGCAATCCTCCGGGACAGAAGCTCAAAGTCGGAGCAATGGGCCGTCCGCTTCCGGGCTATCGCGTGCTCCTGCTCGATCCAAATGATAAAGACGCCGACGAAGGAGAGCTTTGTCTGCCGCTTGATCCGCCACCCGCCGCGCTGATGCCCGGCTATCAGGGTGATGATGGAAACCTTCTTCCGCTCGAAGGGCTGGTTTATCGAACGGGTGACGTTGTCCAGCGCGATGCCGAAGATTATCTCACCTTTGTCGGTCGTGCCGACGATGTCTTTAAGGCCTCTGACTATCGCATCAGCCCCTTTGAAGTGGAGAGCGCGCTGATAGAGCATGCAGATGTTGTCGAGTGCGCCGTTGTCCCAACGCCAGATCCATTGCGCCATGCGCTGGTAAAAGCGTTCATTACCCTGCGCGCCGGATGCGAGCCTTCACGCGAGACGGCGCTTTCAATTTTTGAGCATAGCCGCAAAGTCCTTGCGCCATACAAGCGTGTGCGACGGCTGGAGTTTGTCGATCTGCCCAAAACCATCTCCGGGAAGATCCGCCGCGTGCAGTTAAGAACGGCAGAAGCTGAGCGTGGAACGGAGCCGAAGAAAGAGGAGTTCAGGGAAGAGGATTTCTTTTAAGAATCCCGAGCGAGCACGTTTCCCCCATCGTGTAGGAGGGCTGCGGCTTGGATTCTTACTCCATATTGTTTTTCGGTCCCAGTCCCGGGGCGCGTACTGCCGCGCGATAGCCATGGAACGATACGCTACCTGACTGCGATGAATGCCGGCCAACAGGTGGAGCTCAATGGTGGTGGGCGGATGGCCGAGCTTGCGCGCTGCTGATTTAAGAGCGACGACGATCTGCCCTTTGTTGCGAACTTTGGTGCGGGCTACGGGGTTCGACTTGGGCACGATAAAGCCTCGCGGGAAGATCAGCAAACAGCATTTACTATGGTTAGATTGTGCTCTTAACTATCACCAACCATCAGGCTCCGGCCACCGACCTAGGATATTTGCTGCATAAGAACCCAACTCGCCCACAAAGCTTTGAGTTGTCGTTCGGCCGTGCTCATCTGTTTTATCCGGAAGCAGCAGAGGGACGGTGCACTGCGGCGTTGCTTCTTGACGTGGACCCGGTCGGATTGGTGCGCAACCGGCGTGGCCCTGCTGGGGAAGGCGGGACCCTGGCGCAGTACGTTAATGACCGTCCTTACGTTGCGTCATCTTTTCTGAGCGTCGCAATAGCCCAGATCTTCGCCAGCGCTCTGGGCGGCAGGAGCAAAGAGAAGCAGGAGTTGGCCGAAACCTCGATTTTATTGAGCGCAAGAATCTCGATCCTGCAAAGCCGCAGTGGAGATGATCTGATCCGCCGCCTGTTCGAGCCCCTGGAGCGTTTTGTTCGCCTGGAGCCCTTGCGGCGAGTTCATGAATGCGTGTTCGGCGTGCTTGCTTTGGAGAGCGAACCGGTCGATCCCAGGCTGTAGCTCCTTGGTGCTCGAAGCCGGCCGATTTTTTATCGCTCCGCTGCGCTGCGCGACGGGCCTGCGGCAGCAAGGAATTATTCTTTTGCCCTTTTACCCAGCACTTACCCCTTCAGCGCGCGAGAGCGCCTCGGGCCGTGCTGGGCTAACCTGGCGCCGCGCCTAACGGCGCTGAGCGTTGGAGCGATGGGCTGCAACGCCCGGCGATATTGGGCAATTGAGCTGAGCCGAATCGTGAGGGATGTAATCGCTTAAGTGGCGCGAAGCGGAAACGGCGTTGAGCGACGACCTCCACCCCTGCATGCGCAAAAGCGGCGCACGCCGGGGACCCCGGGCCTGCGGCAGCAAGGAATTGTCGTTTTATTTTTCGAGACGGTACGACTGAAGTCATACCCTGTTACGTGTTGATGGCCCGGAAGAGAGTGGTTGCGCGAACGGTTTATTGGTTTTTTTTTGTCGCTTCGCTATGCTGTTGCTCTTTTTGTCGCTCCGCTGCCCCTTCGGCTGCGCTCAGGGTTTCGGCCTGCGGCCTCAAGCTAGAAGGCGCGACGGGGCCTCCACCCCTGCATGCGCAAAAGCGGCGCACGCCGGGGACCCCGGGGCCCTGCGGCAGCAAGGAATTGTTCTTTTTATTTTTCGAGACGGTACGACTGAAGTCATACCCTGTTACGTGTTGATGGCACGCAAGAGAGTGGTTGCGCGGGCGGATTATTGTTGCTTGTTTTTGTCGCTGCGCTGCGCAGCTGCTTCTTTTTCGCTTTCGTTGGGCTTTGCCCGCAAAACCTCTTTTCCCCAACAAATCCTTCGCCTGCCCAAAAAAAGATCTCTAGACTCAGGCCTCATCGGCATCTGTAGATTCCTTCCCCGTGTAGAGATTGAAATGCCGTTGAACATCGATGGTGATACGTGGCGACTGTTCATCGTTCATTTCGTAGTGAATCGCCTTGT
>DASXJO010000668.1:0-2460 GCA_036497385.1 Candidatus Angelobacter sp.
GGCGTGTGTTCAAACTCATGGGCGCGGCGCGCCAGCACCTGCTTCAAGCTCTCCAGGTCTTCCGCAATAATCCGTGAAGCTTCTTTAATCTGGAGCGCCTGCGCTGTATCCACCACGTCGTTCGAGGTAAGGCCGTAATGCAGCCAGCGCGCCTCGGGGCCAACTTTTTCGGCCACCGCCGTGGTAAAGGCGATCACGTCATGCCTTACCTCGGCTTCAATTTCATTGATTCGTTTCAGGTCAAAGTCACCGCGCTCGGCAATGGCCCGCGCGGCATTCTCAGGGACAATTCCTGCATCGGCCAAGGTGAGGCTTGCGGCAGCTTCAACTTTGAGCCAGCAGCGAAACTTGTTTTCATCACTCCAAATTCGGCCCATTTCCGGGCGCGTATAACGTGGAATCAAAGGTTTTCCTCGAAAGCAGCATCAGTGTAAGCAGACTCTCGATAATAAATGCTGCTGCCGTTTACCGCTAACTTGGCCGATGCCTTGATGTCTCCCAGAGACTCTGGGACACATCCAGGGCAGACGCATCTAAATTTCTGTACGCAAAAACTCGAGTTGCTGGGGCACACGGTCGGGCCCGGACAATCCTAATCCCCAGAGCATCTTTACAGATGTTCACATTTGTTTACAATCGGATTGCGACCTATCCAACCCGGTGTTTAAAAGGGCCTTTTCCTCGGTTTGGTGTCCGATGAAAAGGCCCAGGCTCGAATCTAGCAGAATGTTGGTATTATGTCGCGGAGCGATATAAGATGTCAAAGGGAAAATTTGTGCGTCCTCTCAGCGAACCGGAATATCTGGCATTAGGGGAGTTTCGTTACCAGTTGCGCCGGTTTCTCCGGAACATGGAGGAAGCCGCCCGGCTTTTGGGGGCCAATCCCCAGCAATACCAGTTGATTTTGGCCATTAAGGGTCTGCCCAAGGATATGGAGCCGACCATCACCAATCTGGCTGAGAGAATGCAGCTCAACCATAACAGCATGGTTGAATTGGCTGACCGCTGTGAGGAACATAAATTGCTTCGCCGTACGCGTTCCGCCACGGACCGACGGCAAGTCTCGCTTTCCATTACACCTGAAGGCGAAGCGCTGCTGCGTAGGCTGGGCGTCGCCGCTCGTCAGGAACTGAGCGATACAGGGCCGATTCTGGTGCAAGCAATTCTCGGGTTGACCGGGGATGGGCGAATCAGGGAATCAAAGACAGAGACACGGCCACGAACAGGAGGAAGCAGAAAATCGGCCCAATGAAAGAAACGAAAGAAATTACCCCGGGTACCTTGTTAAGCGCGGAAAATCCGCACATTGCACCAGCCGGAACCCTTCGAGATTTCACTACAACCTGGCGTGTTTTGCCGATTTCAGGGCTTGCCCTGGTCATCGGTGTGCTGTCCGCCTATGTTGCCGTCATCCTGCTCAAGCTGATCAGCTTCTTTACCAACGTCTTTTTCTTCCATCGCCTGAGCACCGCGCCGGCTTCACCCGGAGGCACTCACCTGGGCCTTTGGGTAATTCTCGTGCCTGTAATTGGCGGGTTGATTGTGGGTCTGATGGCCAAGTTTGGCTCAGACAAGATTCGTGGCCACGGCATTCCGGAGGCGATCGAGGCCATTCTTCTTCGCGGCGCCAAGGTCGAACCGCGGCTGGCGATACTCAAGCCCGTTTCCACAGCTATTTCCATTGGTTCTGGAGGTCCGTTCGGCGCCGAAGGTCCCATCATCATGACCGGCGGTGCTTTCGGCTCTCTGATCGCCCAATTTTTCCACCTTACATCGGCTGAGCGAAAAACGCTTCTTGTAGCCGGCGCCGCAGCCGGCATGTCTGCGACGTTTGCCGCGCCGTTTGCTTCCATCATGCTTGCAATTGAGCTGCTATTGTTCGAATGGAAGCCACGCAGCTTTATTCCGGTTGCGCTAGCCAGCATCACGGCAGCGGCTGCGCGCGTACACTTGCTGGGCGGAGGCCCAATTTTTCCCGTTCCAGCCCATGATGTTGTGTGGGCGCCCGCCGTTCTCTTCGGTTGTTTGCTCGCGGGATTGCTGAGCGGCTGCCTTTCCGCGCTCCTTACGCAATTGGTCTATGCCTTTGAAGATGCATTTCTTCATCTCAAGCGAATTCATTGGATGTGGTGGCCGGCTATCGGCGGCTTGGGTATTGGCATTGGCGGTTATTTTTATCCTCGCGCACTCGGCGTAGGTTATGACGTAATCCAGCAGGTTTTGCAAGGCAATGCCACCGTAAAACTGATTCTGGGCGTTCTCATCGTCAAAATCCTCATCTGGAGTTTTTCCCTGGGATCAGGAACATCCGGTGGCGTACTTGCTCCATTGCTCATGATGGGCGGCGCTCTTGGCGCGGTGGATGCCATGTTTCTTCCTCATCAGGGAGCTGGTTTCTGGCCGCTGATCAGCATGGGCGCCATGCTGGCCGGGACAATGCGATCGCCTCTAACAGGCGTG
>DASXJO010000669.1:0-12670 GCA_036497385.1 Candidatus Angelobacter sp.
TTCCGCCGCTTTGCGAATCAATTCCAGCTTGGGTTTCTGGGTTGACGTGCGCGGAAAATCATCATCAGGCCACACCATCCACTGGCGTATCTTCTGGAAATCTGCGAGCGTCTGGTTGGCATTCGCCACGGCAGCACTGCCTGAGTCGCCATTTTTGAGCAGCAGCACGGCGCAGACTTCGGCATTTCCTCCACTGGCCACGCCCACTACCACCACATCGCGCACCTGAGGCTGCTTACGCAACGCCTGCTCCAGATCTTCCGGATAAACTTTTAGCCCGGCCGGAGTAACAATCACATTCTTACTGCGGCCCTTGAAGTAGAGATTGCCTTCTTCATCCATCGCGCCCAGGTCACCGGTGCGAAACCATCCCTCTTCGCCGGTTACCGGCTTCAATCCTTTGCCCTGCCAGTACTGTCGCGCTACGTTATCTCCGCGCACGAGGATTTCGCCGGTTTCAGGGTCAAGCTTCATCTCGCGGCCGGGCAGGACTTTGCCAATCGACCTGCGCCCCACTTTGAACGGATGATTCAGGCTGATCAAAGAACTGGTTTCCGTAAGCCCGTAACCCTGCACCACTACATAGCCCAGGCGACGCCAGAACTCTTCCGTATTTTGGTCGAGCGCGGCGCCACCGGAAATGATGGCCCAGAATTTCCAGCCAAATAGACGACGAATTTTCCTGAAGCGCCACCACCGTTTCAGGAAACGCTCATTCTGTGAGCGCTCCCAATGTTTGTCGATATAGGAGCCCATGTCATCGCGCAGTTTATTTTTCAATGACTCCACCACGCGCGGCACAGCCACCAGGACAGAGATGCGTTCGCTCTTAATGGTCGAAACGATGTCGCTGGGTTTAAAGCTATCCTGAAAATGCACTGTGCCGCCAAGCAGCGCCGGAATGAACATTCCCATGAATTGCCCGAACACGTGGCTGAGCGGCAACAACTCAAGAAAACGTATGGGATGAAACAGCCGTTCTGATCTTCGATATTTGGGAAACTCGCGTTCAATGGGATCCACGCTGGCCAGGATATTTCCATGCGTCAGCACTACGCCGCGCGGCTCTGCCGTGGTGCCGGACGTAAAAACAATTTGCGCCGTATCCTCGCGGCTGAAGTGAGCGGGAGAATAAGGCTCGGCTGATCGCTGGGCGAGTGCGTCACTTAGGGTTTCAAGTTCCAGGTACGGGCGACCACCAGCATGCATAGTCAAGGCGCTGGCGCAGGCAATTAGCTTGGCATCGACGTCAGACATGACGCGCTGAGCGAAATCAGGCGCGGCAATGCGGTCCATCGGCACGGCAACAGCTCCGCGCAACATGCAGCCAAAAAAAGCGCCGACCCACTCCGCGCAGTTATCGCTCCACAGCATCACGCGGTCGCCCTTGCCGATGCCACGGGCTTCAAGTTCGCGCGCAAAACGAAATGCCAGTTCGGCAAGCTGACTGTACGTCCAGCGCAGGGTACGAAACCCGCGCCGGTGTACATATGCGATTTCGCTCCTGCGTGCCAGGTGCAGTTGCGGATACTCGGCTAGGGTCTGTGGCATCTCTCTCTAAAATACCGATTCAGAGAGGCAGACGCAAAGCGGCAAAGCGCGGCAGCGCAGCAGTCAGCAGTCAGCACTAGCATTCAGCCAAAAATATATCGCCGCAGATTCCCGCTGATGGCGCAGATTAAGAAGAAAGAGCGCAGAATGCGCAAATGCCTCAAATGAAGATTCAAATATGATTCGTGCCCGTTCGTGCTGCCACGGCTATTTCCTTTTGGATAGTCGTACTCATGTGCGACTGAGTTGTTTTGGCTGAATGCAGAGGGCTGATTGCTGAATGCTACGTACTGTAATCCGCATTGATTCGCACGTACTCCGCCGTGAGATCGCAGGAGAGAAACTCGAGCGCGGCGCTGCCGGCGCCTAGCGCAATGCGGATCTCATACACCGGCTCTGACATATAGGCATGCGCACGTTCATGATCGAAAGGGCAGGCGGCCCCGTGGCGGCAGATCTGCTGTTCGCCCAGATAGATGTTGATGCGCTCAGGATTGATCTTGACTCCGGAACTGCCGATCGCCGAGAGAATGCGTCCCCAGTTGGGGTCAGCCCCCGCCCACGCTGTCTTAACCAGCGGAGAATTTGCAATGGCACGCCCAATTTGCCGAGCTTCGTTTCGCGAGCGCGCCTGTTCAATGTTGAGCCTCACAACGTGTTTCACGCCTTCACCATCGGCCACGATCTGCCCTGCCAGCGAGCGACAAACTTTGGTGAGTGCGGCCTGGAATTCATTTCGCACGGACTTGAATTGCACGCCGCTCTTGCCGCTGGCCAGCAGCAGGGCCGTGTCATTGGTCGAGGTATCGCCATCGATGGAAATGTTGTTGAAGCTCTGGTCCGCCGCTTCGTTCAGGCACGTTTGCAATTCGCGTGGGCTTGCCGCCAGATCTGTAAATAAATACACCAGCATGGTCGCCATATTGGGATGAATCATGCCCGCGCCCTTCGCCACTCCTGCCAGCGTCACCTGCGTTTGACTGAAAGTTATCGATTGCGACGCAACTTTTTTATGCGTGTCAGTGGTCAGGATAGCGTTGGCAAATACATCGAACGCGTCAGGGCCGGGCGCGGCCGCATTGATCAATGAAGGAATTGCGGCATGTACTTTGTCCAGCGGCAGTTGCACGCCGATTATCCCCGTCGAAGAAGGAAACACCCGGTGCGGACTGACCTGAAGTTGCTTTGCCACTCCAATGCACACGCTGTTGGCGGCTTTTAAGCCTTGTTTGCCGGTGGCGCAGTTGGCATTACCGGCGTTCACGATCAGCGCGCGCATCATCCCTTGTGAGCGGCGCAGATGTTCGCGTCCAACTGTCACAGGCGCGGCGACGATCTGATTTCGCGTGAACAAGGCGGCAGCGGAAGCGCCATCGGGGGCCAAAGCAAACGCTAAATCCGGCTTGCCGCTGGCCTTGATACCGGCGGTGCCGGCGGAAAAAAGAAATCCCTGGGGTGGATTGGTACTCACACGGTCAGCTTAACCAGCGGTCTGGGTATCTGCAAGTCGCGTACCCCGCTGTGCATGGGAATCTCGCCGCGATACATTGCGATCTCATCACACGCGTTGAATGCGGGACAATGGACGCAGTCTTTATAAATTTTGTCAGGCAGATCATCGCGTTTGGCCAGGCTGAATCCCATGTGAGCAAAAAAGTGTGGGATTCGCGTGAACAGGCAGACGCAAGTTACAGCATGCCGCTCCGCCTCCTGGAGCAGCGCTTCCACCAGCAGCCGCCCTGCGCCCAGGCCTTTGGTGGAAGGCGTTACAGCGATGGAACGAATTTCCGCCAGATGCATGCCATAAAGATGCAACGCGCCGCAACCCACAATTACGCCCTTGTCGTCATCTTCCGCTACGACAAAGTCCCGCACATTTTCCCGCAGCTCCGCCAGAGTACGCGGCAATAGAGTGCCATTGCCGGAATACGCACGGATGATTGCGTGAATTTGCTCCACGTCCGGAAGGATCGCGTTACGCGTGCGTACCATGGGCCTCCTGCATGGTAGCCAGCTTTTCCCGGGCTATTTCGAGGGCGTGCTGCACACGATGCGCTGCTGTCCCGCCGACGACATCATGGCAAGCCAGAACATTTTCAACCGTGAGCTGCTCGTAAACGTCGGCATCGAATGCCGGACTGAATTCGCGCAATTCATCGAGCGAGAGCTGTTCCAGTTCGCAATCCTGCAACACGCATTTTTGGACCGCCTTGGCCACGATCTCATGCGCCTGCCGGAACGGTACGCCGCGTTTGGCAAGATACGTAGCAGCGGCCATGGCGTTCATGAATCCAGTTTCGCAGGCGGATTTCATGCGCTCCTGGTTGAACTTTACCTGCCGCATAAAACCAGCAGCCACTTTCAGGCACTGTCCCGCAGTCGCCACGGCATCAAACAGCGGTTCCTGTGTTTCCTGCATGTCTTTGTTATAGGCAAGCGGCAAACCTTTGATCGCTGTAAGCAGTGCCACTTGATTGCCGATGATCCGCGCCGACTTCCCACGGATCAGCTCCAGCGCATCGGGATTTTGCTTTTGCGGCATGGCGCTGCTGCCGGTAGAGTACGCCTCAGGCAGCGTAATGAATGCGTATTCCTGGGTGGCAAAAAGAATGAACTCTTCCGCCCAGCGGCTGAGATGAATGCCCAGCAAAGAAAGCGTGTTGACCAGTTCCAAAGCAAAGTCGCGATCACTGGTTGCGTCCATGCTGTTGGCTGTTGGGCGCGTGAATCCCAAAGCGTGACTCACCAGCTCGCGATCGAGCAGCAGCGTTGCTCCGGTGACCGCGCCGGAACCCAGAGGGCATTCGTTTGCGCGCTCGCGGCAATCCAGCATGCGCTCGCCGTCACGCAAAAACATTTCAAAATAGGCCAGCAGCCAGTGGGATGTCAGCACCGGCTCGGCGCGCTGCAAATGCGTATAAGCCGGCATGACCAGGGACTTCGATTCCGTGGCGCGGTCCAATAGCGCTTCCAGCAGATCGCCCAGCAAACCGCGGAGGTTGTCGATTGAATCGCGCACGAAAAGGCGCAGGTCAGTGGCGATCTGTTCATTGCGGCTGCGTCCGCTATGAAGCTTCTTGCCGGTCTCGCCAATGAGCGCGACCAGCTTTTTCTCCACGAAGTGGTGAACGTCTTCGGCTTCAGGATCATTGAAGTATCCGGCCTGTTGCTCACTGGTCTTGCCGATCTCATCCAGGGCCGCCGCGATCAGGCCGAATTCCGCAGGCGCAATGATGCCTGCGGCCTTGAGGGCTTGCGCGTGCGCGCGGCTGGCTGCAAGTTCGTAGCACAGCAGTTTCTGGTCGAACGGAAACGACCTTTGCCACTCTTCAAAATGCGGGTCCAGCGGCTGCCGGAACCGGCCTGACCACATCTTCACTTCGTGATCTCCTCATGCTTTTGCTTCAGCCGCGCCCGTGAGCGCGCGGGCAGGCCAAGAATGCGGATGAACCCTTCCGCATCCTTCTGGTCATAGCTCTCGCTCATGGTGAATGACGAGAGATCGGTGCGGTAGAGCGAGTACTCAGACTCGCGTCCACCGATGGTGACATTGCCTTTGTAGAGGTTTAGCGTTACGGTGCCGCAGACTTCTTTCTGGGTCTCGGCGACGAAAGCGTCCAGCGCTTCGCGCAATGGTGTGAACCACAGCCCGTAATAAACAATCTCTGCGTACTTTAAGGCCATCAGCTGCTTGTAATGCATGAGGTCGCGCTCCAGGCAAAGCGCTTCCAGTTCACGATGCGCTGTGAGCAGCAGCGTGCCCCCGGGAGTCTCATAACATCCGCGTGACTTGATGCCGACGAAACGGTTTTCCACCAGATCAATGCGGCCAATTGCGTTGCGTCCGCCAATCTCATTCAGCAATTCCACCAGCGCCAAGGGCTCAAGCCGTTGACCGTTCACGCTGATGGGTGTCCCGGCCTCAAAGCCGATGGTGACAGTCTCTTCGCGGTCAGGCGCATCCTGCGGAGATCGTGTGAGTTGCCATGTGGATTCAAACGGCGCGTTGGCTGGATCTTCCAGTTCGCCGCCTTCATGGCTCAGGTGCCATATGTTGCGATCGCGGCTGTGAATTTTCTCGCGGCTGGCGGTAACGGAAATACCGCGCGCTTCAGCGTAGTCCAGGCAGTCCTCGCGGGACTTCAGTGTCCATTCGCGCCACGGTGCGATCACTTTTAAGTCTGGCGCCAGTGCCTGGAATGCGTGCTCGAATCGGACTTGATCATTGCCTTTGCCGGTGCAGCCGTGCGCCAGCGCGGTGGCATTCCCTTTGAGCGCGACTTCCACCTGGTGCTTGGCGATTACCGGCCGAGCCAGCGACGTTCCCAAAAGATACTTATGCTCATACTCCGCGCCAGCGCGCAGGGCAGGGAAGACATAGTCACGCAGGAATTCATCCCGCAGGTCTTTTACGATCACCTTGGCCGCGCCGGTTTTGTGAGCTTTTTCCACTACGGCGTCAATGTCTTCACCCTGGCCCACGTCGGCAATCATGGCGATTACGTCACAGTTATAGTTTTCCTTGAGCCACGGAATGATGATGGAGGTGTCAAGCCCCCCGGAATATGCCAGTACTACCTTCTCACGCATGATTGCTCCTCATAAAATCTCTCGGTTATCGTTACAACTGATCCTTCGACTGCGCGCCTAGAGGCGCTACGCTCAGGATTTCGGCAGGAGACTCCCGCTCACCCGCCATCCACCCCAACACGCGAACACCGCGCGTGCCGGGGACCCCGCGATGCGGGATCGCTCACGCCTCCTTGCGCCTCAACCTTCTCACGCATGATTGCTCCTTGTGGGCGAGGTGCGCATGCCGCTGCCCAGCAGTAAAAGTAAGATTGCTTTCTGTATGTGCATGCGATTTTCCGCCTGGTCAAAGACTATGGACCGTGGCGAATCGATCACGCCCGCAGTAACTTCTTCTCCGCGATGGGCGGGCAGACAGTGCATGAAAACAGCGTGCGGGGCTGCGTGGGAGAACAGCTGTTCATTCACCTGATAGGGCGCGAAAATCTTTGCTCGCGAGGCGGCTTCTTTTTCCTGCCCCATGCTGGCCCAGACGTCGGTGTAAATGGCGTTGGCGCCCGTGACAGCTTTCACGGCATCATTCGTAATATCGATGATTGCGCCTGTGGTGCGGCCAATTTTTTTGGCGGCTGCGGTCACTTCGGGCAGAGGCTCATAGCCTTTGGAGGTCGCAACAGAGATGCTTGTGCCTAGCGCCGCGGCTGCCAGCATGAGCGAGTGCGCCACATTATTTCCATCGCCGACGTAAGCCAGATGCACTTTGCTCAGGTCGCCAAATTTTTCTTCCAGAGTGAAAAAGTCGGCAAAGGCCTGGCAAGGATGTTCATAGTCGCTGAGGGCGTTGATGACAGGGATGCAGGTATGCCGCGCCATATCGACGATGGTCTTGTGCTCAAAGGTGCGGAGCACAACGGCATCTACCCAGCGTTCCACGTTCCGCGCGATGTCACACACCGGCTCGCGCTCACCCAAAAGCGAGCGTGTCTGGTCCATAAAGAGCGACGTGCCGCCCAGGTTCGCCATGCCGGCTTCAAACGTCAGGCGGGTGCGCAGCGAGGCCTTTTCAAAGAACAATACAAGTTGCTTGCCTGCCAGCGCGCCTCGGAAATCCGCAGGGCGATGCTTGATGATGTGCGTGAGCTCAAACATTGACTTTGTCTCGTCTGGAGAAAAGTCCTGCGCGGAAACCAGGTCGCGGCAAAGCACGGGTTGCTCCACCGGCGCTTTCATGGCTGTAAGGTCGTACATTCTGGCTGGCATCATGCTTATTTGCTCCTTCCGGCGGTTGCCGCTGTCTTTGTTTTTGCGCTTTGGGCCAGTACCTGATCGAGCTGCTGTACGGCTTTATCAATATGTTGTTTCTTGATGATGAAAGGCGGAAGAAACCGGATGACAGTTTCATCCGTGCGGTTCACGATGGTGCCCTGCTTCAGCATTTGTTGAAACACTTGCTTCGCTGAATCTGCGGATTCAAGTTCCATGCCGATCATCAAGCCCTGGCCACGCACGTCGACTATGGCAGGATATTTCTTCTGGAGTCTTTGCAGTTGCTCCATGAAGTAATCACCTACTTTGCGGATGTGCTTGAGCATCTTGTCTTTTTCGAGGATGGCGATCAGTTGCAGCGCTACAGCGCATGCCAATGGTCCGCCACCGAAGGTGGTGCCGTGCATGCCGGGATGAATGCATTCAGAAACTTTGTTGGTCGCCAGCAGACATCCCAGCGGAAGGCCGCCGGCTATCGGCTTGGCGACTGTGACCAAGTCAGGCTGGATGCCGTAGTTCTGGTAGGCAAACCAGCGGCCCGTGCGTCCCATGCCACTCTGGATCTCATCGGCGATTAGCAGAGCATTGTGCTTGCGCGCGAGCTTGTGCGCCGTGTCGGCAAACGCCTGGCTTACGGGACGAATGCCGCCTTCACCCTGCACAAATTCAAATCCAATGGCGCAGACGGTGGAATCAAATTTGCTTTCCAGATCGGCAACGTCATTGAAGCGGATAAATTCAACTCCCGGCACAACCGGGGCGAAGGGCGCGCGATATTTTTCTTTGTGCGTGGTGGCCAATGCGCCGAATGTCCTGCCATGGAAAGCATGTTCCAAAGCCAGAATCCGCCATTTGGGTTCTTTGGCTTCCGCGCAATTGGCTTTGGCATAAGCCCGAGCCAGCTTCAGAGCACCTTCCCAGGCTTCCGTGCCGCTGTTGGTGAAGAACGCGCGGTCCATACCGGAAATCTTGGTCAGCGCGGCGGCCAGACGGCCCTGATACTCGTGGTAAAACAGGTTCGAGGTGTGAACCAGCAGCTTTGCCTGCTTGGCGATCACCTTGGTCAGCGCAGGATGCGCGTAGCCCAGCGCATTCACGCCGATGCCGCTGAGCAGATCAAGATATTTGCGGCCCTTGTTGTCATACAAGTACATGCCGCGGCCTTTATGCAGCAGCACGGGGTAGCGGTCATAGGTGGAGACCAGCAGCTTGGATTCGAGTTTGCTTACCTGCTCCAGGTTCACGCGACCAGCACCTCCGTTCCCGAATCAATCTTGGCAAAATAAAATTCCGGCAGCGCCTCAACTTCCGCCGCCGGCAATATGCGCACGCGGTTCACGCCGTGCAGCAGCGCGTCTTTGCAGGCTTGCAGTTTGGGTAGCATGCCGCCGGCGATGACGGCTTCCTGCGTCAGGGCTGCGGCCGAGGCAAGGTTGAGCCAGCGAATCACCAGTCCGTCGGCATCTTTTACGCCGGGTACATCGGTGAGAAAGATCAGCGCGTTGGCGTGGCAGGCAACGGCGCAGGCAGATGCCATCTGGTCGGCGTTGATGTTGTAATACTGGCCGTCACTGCCCAGGGCAACGCTTGAGATCACAGGAATACAGCCCTGCTGCCAGATCATTTCGATCCAGCGCGGATCGACCGAGCAGATTTCGCCGACAAATCCGAGGTCGTGGCCATTGGTCAACTTTTTGCGTGCGCGAAAGGCCTGGCCATCGCCGCCGCACAGTCCCATAGCGGACTGGCCTACGCTGCCCAGCGCGGCGACAAGTTTTTTGTTCATGTGCCCGGCAAGGACCATCACGGCGAAGTCGCGGGTTTCGGCGTCGGTGACGCGGAGGCCGTCAATGAATTCGCTCTGCTTGCCCATCTGGGCCAGCATGCGGGTGAGAGCAGCGCCGCCGCCGTGGACCACGGCGACCTGATGCTCGCGGGCGAGTTGCTTTACCGCCAGCACCGCGCGTTGCAGCAGCGCGGCATCTTCCAGAGCGGCGCCGCCGAGCTTGACCACAATCTTCATCTCAGGCCCTCCTCTTCATTCCAGCCAAACATTACGTTCATGTTCTGCACCGCTTGTCCTGCTGCGCCTTTTACCAGATTGTCGAGGCAGGAGACGACAACCAACCGCTTGCCGTCCGGGGCCAGGGTGAAACCAACGTCACAATAATTGGTATGCAGCGAATATTGAATCTGCGGCAGCTTGCCAGCAGGGAAGACACGCACAAAAGTGGAGTCGGCATAGAACTTCTTCATGCAGTTCTCGATTACGTCCGCTGACATCATCGAGTTCAGGCGCACATAAATCGTTGACAAAATTCCGCGCGGGATGGGCAGCAGATGCGGCGTGAAGATGAGCTGTTCAGGCAATATGCCAAGCTGCTCCAGAATTTCTCCGGTGTGGCGATGGTTGAAGACCGAGTAGGCAGACAGGTTCTCCGCGACTTCCACGAAATGAGTTTTCTGCGTAGGCTGCTTGCCCGCTCCGGAAACACCGGACTTGGAATCGCAGACCACGCCGTGGTTCAGGTCAACCAGTCCCGCCCGGACCAGCGGCGCCAGCGCCAGAATGATGGACGTGGCATAGCAACCGGCATTGGCCACCAGCGCGGCGTCTTTTAATTGGCTACGATGCAGCTCGGGGATTCCGTACACGGCCTGCGCCATGACTTTATCGGCCAGCGCCGGATTCTCATCTTTGAAGTCGTAGATGGCGCGATATTCGGGTGTCTCCAGCCGCCATGCACCGCTCAGGTCGATCACATGAAGGCCCTGAGCAATCGCTTCAGGCACCCAGTCGCGTGAAACTTCATGCGGCGTGGCAAGAAAAAGAACATTCACGCCTTTGGCTTTGAGTGTCTCCCAATGAAACGGCTCCAGCGGATAACCTTCATTGCCGCTGACGTGCGGATATAACTCATCCAGCTTGGCGGTTGTGCCGGCTTCGCCATTGCGGGTGAAGAGAATAGGCTTTTTAGAGTAAGGATGGCGGGCGAGAAGACGCGCCAGTTCAAAACCGGCATAGCCGGTTGCGCCAACAACCGCGGGCTGGATTGTTTGCGGCATCAGGCGCGCATGTCCTCAAGCCGCGTCTGTAACTTTTTGGCACTTTTATTGTCAGGCGCAATGATCAGCACAGTGTCATCGCCGGCGACGGTGCCTACAACTTCGTCCCAGCCTTCAGAGTCCACGCCCACGGCGACGGGCTGGGCAGCGCCGGAGACGGTCTTGATGACCAGAAGGTTCTGCGCGCGCCGGACTTCGACTACGAAGTCCCGCACCACCCGGGAAACAGCAGGCGCGGGATCAGGGCCGGCATCGCCGTTGGGGAGAGTGTAGCCTTCAGCGGTGCGCACCAGCCGCAGCTCATTGATGTCGCGCGAAAGCGTGGCCTGCGTGACAGGGAACCCCTTGCGCGCAAGGACTTTTACCAGCTCCTGCTGGTTAGGCAGCGGGGCGTTATGTGCAAGCTCGACAATCAATTGCTGTCTGGCCAGTTTCGTCATACGAATAATTATGCAGTGCTATGTATAAATATGCATTCTCGGATAAGGCAGTGTCAACAGGAAAATAAACATCCACCACGGAGGCACGGAGAACACCAAAAGAGATCGGGTGATCCGGTGATCGCCGTGATCGGGTGATCGAAAGACACCAACTTACCGCGGATTTACGCGGATGAGCGCGGATAAGGAAATCGGAAAACCTGGAACCACAGAGGACACGGAGGAACACAAAGGAGATCGGGTGATCCGGTGATCGCGGTGATCGGGTGATCCGAACGCGTGTTTATCGCAGAGGAAAATCGGAAAACCCTTTTACCGCAAAGGACGCGAAGGAACGCAAAGTAGATCGGGAGAACACCAACTTACCGCCGATTTACGCTGATAGCCGCTGATCCAGAAAAAACCAAAACCTTACCACGGATAAACACGGATAAGACGGATTAGAGACACGGGGAAGAATTGGCCGCAGATCACGCAGATAAGCGCAGATCAAAAATACAATCTTTTGCCTGCGCTCACGTTATGCCCAGTTGTGGCCCGATCAGCGTTCATCTGCGTAAATCAGCGGCAAAAGTTTATTTCACCAGTCCGTCCAGAATTTTTTCCGCCTGCTGATGCAGGTCGGGTGGCGCGCCGTACATCACGCTTGCGGTTTTGCCGGATTTATCGAAGAGGAACATGGTTGGGACGGCTGTGATATCGCCGAAGGCCTGGGCGGTGGCCGCGTCGGCAATGGCCCAGTGCAGGTCAGGGCTCAACGCGTTTACGGTCTCGCGGACTTTATCTTCCGGCGACTCAACGGCGAAGGCCAGAATGGCTACGTTATCGCCGTATTTCTTTTTCAAGTCGCCCAGCCACTCCAGCGTCGAGCGACAAGGCGGGCACCAAGTGGCCCAGAATTCCACCATCACCACGCGTCCGGCGGCATCTTCAGCCGTGAGAGGCTTGCCGGCGAGATCCGTAAGCGTGAACTTCGGTAAGGAAGCGAGAGCGGCCATGCTCGCGCTCGTTCCTGCATGCTCACGGCTAACGACATCTTTTTTGCCTGCCAGAATCAGATCAATCATGCGGGTGAGATCATTCTTGAATTTTGCCTGATTATCAGCGTTTCGCCACGGTGCGTAACGGCCCGTACCTTCTTTTTCGCCGAAGTAACCGAAGTCGCGCGGCGCGGCGATAAGCACGTCATCCAGAAAAATGGCGGGATAGCCTTTTACGCCAAAGCGGTCGGCCAGTTTGGAATCACCAAAGTTTTCACTCACGAATGTAACTTTTCCCGCGTACTTTGCCGCAACTTCCTGGGCCAGCAAACTTGCTGGATCGGAAAGGTTTCAAGTGTAAGGCCAGCGGACCAGGGTGAGGGTAGCGGTGCGTGCCGCGCGCTGCTGCAATGGCGCTGCGGGCTTGAGCGCTGCGTAATAAGCGGGAAGTACCTGCTCCACAATCACGCGTATACTCCGCCACTCGTCGGGTACGGGAGTTGCGCCCTCGGGCTTATTGAGCCAGCCGTTTGCTTTCTCAAGAAAGATCTGTGCAATTGAATCATCGCGTTTGGATGCAGAGACCTTTTTCAGTTCGGCTGCGACCTGGGTGCGCAGCGCCGACTGTTTCGCCTCGTCGGGGACGGTTGGGTCGAGCATTCCGTAGTGCCGCGTCGCTTCAAGGTACTGGTAAAGCGCGCCGGCATACGACTGCGACCCGTCTAATTCCCGGGCGAACTTTAGCGTGGCGTTGAGGTTGATGAAGCGCGGATGCATATCAATGGAACGAGGCGGCTGGAAGGCGGCGTTCGTCTTTTCCTGAAGCGCTTCCAACTC
>DASXJO010000670.1:0-6202 GCA_036497385.1 Candidatus Angelobacter sp.
TGTCTTCACCTCCGGGTTCGCCGCGTTCTTTCCGGAAGACATTGTTGGAGAGATGACTAGCATCGGGACGCTGTTCGCCTTCATCCTGGTCTGCGCGGGTGTATGGATTCTCCGCCGCCGCCGGCCCGACCTGGAACGCGCATTCAAGGCCCCGATGGTGCCGGTTACAGCCACGCTCGGCATCATTGTTTGCGGCGCCATGATTTACGGCTTGGGTTGGACGAACTGGCTGCGGCTCATCGTGTGGCTGATCATCGGGTTGGTGTTCTATTTTGTGTACGGCAAGAAACATAGCAAGCTGCAAACCGGCGCTTAGCAAACCTACTTCCTGAAAGAATTTGGCCCTCCGCTGCGGCGGAGGGTTTTATTTTAGAATGGCAAGTCTTTCTGCATCTAATTGCGTCTATCAATTAAGGAGATTCCCGCAGCATGGCCAACTTGTTCGCCACTAAACCGCTGAAACTCATTCTGGGTGAAGCCCATGAAACTGGCGAGCACAGCCTCAAGCGGGCTCTCGGCGTCAACAACCTGATTGCTCTCGGGATTGGCGCAATCATCGGCACGGGAATCTTTGTTCTTGCTGGAACCGCGACGGCGCAGTTTGCCGGACCAGCCATCATCTTTTCTTTCATTCTGGCCGCAACGGGCTGCGTTTTTGCCGGATTATGCTATGCGGAATTTGCTTCCGCCATCCCCGTTGCCGGCTCTGCTTATACCTACGGCTACGCTTCATTAGGCGAGATATTTGCCTGGATCATCGGCTGGGACCTGGTGCTGGAATACGCTTTCGGCGCGGCTACCGTGGCTTCCGGATGGAGCGGTTACCTGCTTAGCCTGCTCGGCGATTTTGGCATCAAGCTTCCTGCGTCGCTGGCCGGAACGCGCTGGGATGAATTCATTTTCTATAACAAGCATTGGGAGCCAGCCACCTTGCTGATGCCCAAGGTTCAGTCAGGCGAGATCAATATTTCAGGCTTGCCGCACCAATTCGGCGCATTTAACCTGTTTGGCTTTCTTGCCATCATGATCGCAACGCTGATTCTTGTTATCGGCATCAAGGAATCTGCCAACTTCAATACTGCCATTGTCTATATAAAAGTTTGCGTGCTGATTGTTTTCGTCGCGGTGGGCGGTCATTATCTCCTGAAGCATCCGGAGTTGATGCAGGCCAACTGGCATCCGTTTATGCCGCCAAACACCGGCGTCAGTGGCCAGTATGGATGGTCCGGCGTGAGCCGAGGCGCGGCGGTAATTTTCTTTGCTTATATTGGCTTTGATGCCGTGTCCACGGCGGCACAGGAAGCCAAGAATCCATCGCGGGACATGCCCATCGGCATTCTGGGCTCGCTGGTGATCTGCACTATTCTCTATATCCTTGTCGTCGGCGTTCTCTGCGGTCTGGTCAATTACAAATTTCTCAACGTTCGTGACGCGCTTGCCGTCGGCATAGACAAGACCGGCGTTGGCTGGGGCAGCCTGATGGTCAAAATCGGCGCGCTCATGGGTTTGAGCAGCACCATCGTGGTCATGCTGCTGGGGCAATCACGCGTCTTCTTCTCCATGTCGCGCGATGGACTCCTGCCCCCGGTTTTCAGTGCCGTGCATCCCAGATTCCGCACGCCATGGGTTTCCACTCTCATGGTGGGAACCTGCGTGGCTTTTCTGGCGGCGTCGCTGCCCATTAACCTGCTGGGAGACATGGTCAACATTGGAACGCTGCTGGCCTTCGTGATCGTCTGCGCGGGTGTTTGGATCATTCGCCGCCGCAATCCCAATCTTGAGCGTCCATTCAGGACTCCCATGGTCCCATTTGTGCCGATCATGGGAATCTTGATCTCCGGTTACCTGATGGCGAATCTCCCCTGGGAAACATGGGTGCGCCTTGTCGTTTGGTTGGTGATCGGCATGGCCATTTACTTTGGTTATGGGCGCCACCACAGCCGCGTCCAGCGCGGAGCAGCTTAAAATCCCGAGCCAGGGCGAGGGATCCCTGCCGCGATATATCCAAGCATGGCGGCCTTACTGCGGATTTCGTGAGGATGATTGCGGATCAGGAGAGCTCAAACGCTAAGTTCTAGGCATCAGCGCTGGTCTTAATCCCGCGTGAATCAGCGTTCATCCACGGTAAACCTTTACTTTTCTCGGGGCCTCCGCGCATTGATGGTGAGATTTTCCTTTTGATCTAAAATGAACTCGATCAGGAGCCACTCTGAACCTCCATCGCTTTCGCCTGCTGTCGATTTTTACCGCGGCCCTGCTGCTGCTCAGCGTGACCGGAACGGTGGGGTTTCATTTCATTGAAGGGTGGAGCTGGTTCGATAGTTTTTACATGGTGGTGATCACCCTGAGCACCATCGGATACCAGGAAATCCATCCTTTGTCCCATGCAGGGCGGGTTTTCAACGTCGTCATTATTACTGCCGGCGTATCGCTGGTCTTTCTCATGATCGGAGCGCTCACGCAAGCTTTGCTAGAATTCGAATTGATCAAGGTCTTTGGTAAACGCCGTATGGAACGCGACATCGCCAGTCTCAGGGACCACTACATCATCTGCGGCGCAGGACGTGTGGGCCACAGCGTGGCTTATGAGCTTGCGCGCAAGCCGTGTCCTTTTGTTGTGATTGAAACCACTGAGGCCGGCGCAGCAGCCCTTGATCCCAAGTGGCTGGCACTGGTGGGAGACGCTGCCAGCGAAAAAACTTTGAGCGATGCCGGCATTGATCGCGCAGCCGGACTGGTGGCTGCCACTACCACGGATGCCACTAACATTTACATTGTGCTCACTGCCCGCAGCTTGAATCCGCAGCTTAAGATCATTGCCCGCGCCAGTGAGGAAGCGGCGGAAAAGCATCTAAAGACCGCTGGGGCCGATATTGTGATCTCGCCATATGCCGCCGCTGGGCATCGCATCGCGCAAAGCTTCCTGCGTCCTCACCTGCTTGATTTTCTGGATATCACCAGTGACCGCTCCGGAAATTTTCAGATGTTGATTGAGGAAATCAGGATATTGCCCAAATCGTCGCTCGCGGGCACCACGGTTGGCAGTTCCGGCATTCACCATAATTTTGGGATTATGATTTTGGCCATCCGCCACGCGGACGGCAATACCCGTTTCAATCCTGAAGCCCATGAGCCCATTGGCGCCGACGATTTTCTCATCGCCATGGGAGAAACAGCGCAACTTGCCAAACTGGAATCGCTGGCGGCCATCGCCGTCCGCACGCGGCCATGAAAATCGTTACCGCGGAAGAGATGCGCGCTATTGACCGCGCCACCACTGAGAAGTACGGCGTTCCGTCCCTCACATTGATGGAAAACGCAGGCACGGCGGTGGCAGAATTCGCGCAGAAGCATTTCGACTTCGATTCTGTCTGCGCCGTCTGCGGCAAAGGTAACAACGGCGGAGATGGCTTTGTCGCGGCGCGCAAGCTGCACGAAGCCGGGAAAAAAGTTTCTGTAGTCGTGCTGGCTAATTCGGCAGAAGACCTGCGCGGCGATGCAGCTGAGATGTTCAAGAAGCTGGCGGTTTCGCCATTGTGGATCGCCGACGAGAAGGATTTCATCAAGCCTGAAATTGAGAAAGCGCTCAAGTCAGATCTGATCCTTGATGCGATTCTTGGAACAGGTTTCAAGCCGCCGCTGAAGGGCCTTGCGGAAAAGGCTATTATTCGCATTAACGAAGCGCTAGGATTTCTGCTTTCTGTCGATATTCCTTCCGGTGTGGATGCGGACATAGAAGAACCGCCAGATGGAATCACTTTTGTTCACGCTGACGGCATTATCTCCTTCACCGCAGCCAAGCCCGCTGTAGTATTTGGCAATCTGACGGATGGCCCTATAGCCATCGCTCCTATCGGATCGCCCGAAAATTTGATCGCCGCGAACAGCCATTTACGCCAGGACATTATTATCAGCCGTGACGTCCAGGCCATTTCTGTTCCTCGCCAGCCGGATTCCCATAAAGGCGATTTCGGCCATGTTTTGGTGATCGGTGGGTCCGTGGGAAAATCCGGAGCAGCAATCATGGCGGGACTCGCTGCATTGCGTGTAGGCGCAGGCTTAGTCACCATCGCGTCGCCGAAATCTGTGCAGCCGCTGATCGCTGCCAGCGCTCCAGAACTTATGACCGAGCCTTTGCCGGAAACTGCCGAAGGCACAATTTCCCTTCTTGCACTTGCCGATCGAGAACGCCTGCTCAAGGGGAAGTCGGTCGTGGTAATCGGTCCAGGCATTTCGCGCAATGAAGAGACAGCTGAGTTCGTCCGCGATCTGGTCAGCGTGTGCTCTACTTCCATGGTGATCGACGCTGACGGCCTCAATGCATTTGAAGGCGCGGCTGAAGAGATTCGGCCGGATGAAGTTGATCCGTTTTCCATGCGTGTGCTGACTCCTCATCCCGGCGAAATGTCACGGCTTACTGGACGATCGACTGGAGAGATCCAGGAAAATCGAATCGCAATTTCGAAAAAGTTTGCTGCCGATTCCCAGACTTGCGTGGTGCTCAAGGGACATCGAACCATTATTGCCGGCCTTGAAGGCCAAATATGGATTAACACCTCGGGAAATCCAGGAATGGCCAAGGGTGGATCGGGCGATGTGCTGTCAGGAATCACGGCAGGAATCCTTGCGCAAATCCGATATATGCACATGAACACCGTACTCTCCGAACTGGAAAAAGACGAAGACACAGGTGACCTTGCGCCTCGCGCCATTTTTCACTGGATTTCCACCAATGATCCGGAGGCACACCAAATCAAAGCTTTGCGGGAGGACTTCCGTAAAACAAAAGATCCAGCGATCCTTAGCCAGATCCGTACACTAATGGATGAAAAGGTTAAACACGCTCTCATACTCATTGGATCTCTGAATGTGGCCAAGGCGGTCTATCTCCACGGCCTCGCCGGAGACATCGCTGCATCGCTTTACGGCCAGCAATCCATGATCGCCACCGATATCATTAACTGCCTGGGTGAGGCCTTTGCTGTCTGTGAAGCTGAAGCGCTGAGCAAGTTCGTCTATCTTCAGAGATGAAAACCCAGCGATGAAAACTCGAGCGATGAAGACCTTTCAAACCCATTCCGCAGAAGAAACCACCGAACTTGGCTGCCGGTTGGCCCCTGAGCTCAAGCCCGGCAGCATTGTGCTTTTGCGCGGCGATCTGGGAGCAGGGAAGACCACCATGGTCAAAGGCATTGCCGAAGGCTTTCAGGCGGCAAAGGCAGATGATGTCACCAGCCCGACGTTTACGCTCATCCACGAATATCGCGGCCCTGCGGTCACGCTCTACCACATTGATCTCTACCGCATCGACACGCAACGCGAACTTGATACGCTGGCGCTTGACGATCTGATGAGTCCCCGAAGCATTCTGCTCATTGAATGGGGAGAAAAGTTTGAGAGGTTTGCCAAAGAGCGGGATGTGGAGATTGCGATTGAGCATCGCGGGGCTGACGACCGCGTTATTACAGTCAAAAACCAAAATCTTTGAAACACAGAGGAACAGAGGAACAGAGGAATGGAGCAAAGGGAAGGCGGGTGATTAGGTTTTTCTGCAATCCCGACCCTGAGCTTGCCGAAGGAAAGGGAGCCCTATAGCCGGCAACTGTGCAAGCTAAAAAACGATGCAGCCACGAATTCACGCGAAACATGCGAATTTTTTGCACCGTGTTTATCCGCGCAAAATGCGCGGCAAAGCTTTTCCTCCGTTTCCTCCTTTCCTCTGTATTTCAAAGGTGTTCTTGTCCCCAATAAGAGTGCGTTACTGCCTCGGCGGCGTCTTTATCACCGTCATCACCACCAGCCACGCTCCGTTCGCCATAAAAAGAAGTATCGCGGGAAAGAAATACTTGCTCACTGGCACATGATGAAACACGCACCACAGCACGCCGCCCACGATCAGCAAGTCAATCACAATGTAAGCGATAAGGATTTTGGCGCGTGACATCGGTTTCAGTTCAGCAATGCAATGAAGATGATAGCGACCCACTCCGCTCGGGATGGAACCTAAAATCCCATAATGTTGTAGCCGCAATCAACGTAGATGGTCTCGCCGGTGATTCCGGAGCCAAGATCGGAAGAGAGAAACAGCGCTGTATCTCCCACTTCTCTGGGTTCCACATTCCGCTTGAGCGGCGCGTGTTCGGCGTGGTTCTTCATCATCGTGGTGAAGTCGCCCACGCCCCGCGCTGCCAGCGTTTTGATG
>DASXJO010000671.1:0-2221 GCA_036497385.1 Candidatus Angelobacter sp.
AACAATACCTTTGGAGGAAGAAATGCCGATTTGCCCGGAATGCGATACCGACCTCGATTTGGATGAGGAAGAACTCGACGAAGGCGAAATTGTTTCCTGTCCGGAATGCGGCTCGGATTTTGAAGTGATCACAAAACATCCGCTCGAATTAAATCCAGTAGATGAACTGGATGAGGATGAGGACGACGACGAAGACGATGAGGATGACGAAGACGGTGATTACTAGCCTGCGCTGGAGCCAGAACACGGCCGCGTGTCTGGCAACGTGCGCGCTCCTGGCGCTCTTCTCAACCTCCGTGGCTGTGAGCAAGGACAAACCGAAAAAAGAAAAGCCCTATGCCCTGATCTTTGGCACCGCTTATGGACCGAATGACCGACCTCTCTATGGCGTGAAGATCACGATTCGACCGGAAAAGAAGAAACATCCCAGCTGGGAGTTGATCTCTGACCATCGCGGGGAGTTTGCGCAGCGTGTGCCAGCCGGAACCAATGATTACCTCGTCCACGGAGAAGCTGAATACGCTCTGGTGGGAGATGACGGTAAGCCGCAACTATCAAAAAAGGTGCGACTTAGGGGTGAAACCAGGGTTCATGTTGATAATGAGGAGCGGCGCGACATCAGCGTGCATTTGACAGAGCAGCTCAATTTTAAAGGACAAGGCAGGAGGTAAAAGCAATGAGAAGGCTTACCGCTTTAGCCGCAATTTTGCTGGCTGCTGGAGCCTTGCTTGCCGTCCCCACTGCCGGAGCAACAGCAGTTTTCCAGCGCGGCGGCCAAGGCGAAATGCGCACTCTGGTGGGGCATGTGGTTGATGATCGCGAGCAGCCGCTGCAAAAAGCGATTGTGTATCTCAAGAACACGAAGAATTTGGCGATCAAGACTTACATCAGCGAACCGGATGGAACATTTCGTTTTTCTGGACTTGCCCCAAATATCGACTATGAAGTTTATGCGGAGCATGAGGGCGGCCGCAGCGACGTAAAAACATTGAGCGGATTCGATAGCCGGCGGCAAGTCAGCATGACGCTGAAAATCAAAGGTAAATAATTTTTCGAGGGAAATTTAAAGGCCGTCCCGTTTTGGGACGGCCTTTGTAATTGCGGGAAGTGTATCAGCCCCAGCTAATCCTGGTCGTTCCCGGCACGCTTCCAGTTGATGATATCGCCCAGAGTAGTAGTGGCCGTGGCGCTGGAAGCAGGATGCTTGTAGGCTTCCACGTCGGCACGGCTGGCTTCTGCGCCCACCGCACGCAGACTCAGGCCGACTTTCTTCTCTTCGGGATTCATCTTGATGATCTTGAAGTCGTGTTCTTGTCCGGCGTCCAGCTTAACGCCAGCTCCGGTGGAATCAGTGGCTTCAGAGTTGTGGCAAAGGCCTTCAACGCCTTCAGCGATCTCGACGAAAGCGCCAAATTGCGCCAGCCGCAACACTTTTCCGTGGACGACATCGCCAATGCGATGTGTCTGGAAGAAGCTCTCCCATGCATCCGGCTGAAGCTGTTTCACGCCCAATGACAAGCGGCGCTGCTCCGGCTCAATCCCCAGCACAATGGCTTTTACCTTTTCGCCTTTTTTCAGGACTTCTGAAGGATGCTTGACGCGCTTTGTCCAGCTCAAATTGCTCACATGAACCAAGCCGTCAATCCCATCTTCAATCTCGATGAAAGCGCCAAAGTCGGTCAGGTTGCGCACGCGGCCTTCAACGGTCGATCCAATAGGATATTTCTCATGCAGCCGTTCCCATGGATTCGATTCAAGCTGCTTCAAGCCGAGCGAGATGCGGCGCTCATTGGAATTCACGTTGAGCACCACGCATTCAATCTCATCGCCTACGTTCACCAGCTTTGAAGGATGCTTCATGCGCTTGGACCATGACATTTCGCTCACATGGACTAAACCTTCAATACCCTGTTCCAGCTCGACAAAAGCTCCGTAGTCGGTCACGCTCAAAATGCGACCTTTTACGCGCGCGCCAATAGGATAGCGCTCCGCAGCGTCCAGCCAGGGATCAGGCGTAAGCTGCTTAAAGCCGAGCGAAACGCGCAGCTTTTCCGGATCGTACTTCAGGACTTTTACCTGAATCTGATCGCCCACGTGGACGAGATCACGCGGATGCGTCAGGCGTCCCCAAGACATGTCAGTGATATGGAGCAGGCCGTCAATGCCGCCCATATCAACGAAAGCGCCGTAGTCGGTAAGGTTCTTTACCGTGCCCGTAAGA
>DASXJO010000672.1:0-1557 GCA_036497385.1 Candidatus Angelobacter sp.
CTGGCGCGAATTATGAGAATCCCACAGCCTGAACTTCGCCAACAAATTACAGCGTCTTTTGTGCATGATTGGCAGGCGGACCCATTCTCACGCGGCGCCTATAGCTACACAGCCGTGGGAGGGATTGACGCGGCGCAGGCATTGGCAGCGCCAGTAGACGGAACTCTCTTTTTCGCGGGAGAAGCCACGAATGTGAAGGGCTACACTGGGACCGTGCATGGAGCAATCGCCACAGGATTGCGTGCAGCAAAGGAGCTGCTTGAATCGGCCCGGATGAAACCTGAGAACGCTGCCTGAGCGGCAACCCGCATCAATTTCAATCTGATCGACCAAAACTACAGGCTGAATATCGCAGCAGTAGCGCTAGCTCCAGCTACCCCATCGCGAAGCCCTGAAGATGGCCGAGCGTGAAGGCACCCAGGCGGGGATGCGACGGAAACGCGACGCAGCTTCCAAGGCTCGTGCTCGCTGGTGGAGATCAAAAGCTCGTACGTACTGCCGGATAATCTGCGGCATGGTCATGCGCAGTGCGGCAGAAAAATTCTGTTCGGCCATTTCATGCTGCTCCTGCTCGTTTTGCAGGAGGTCGAGCATGTTTTTGGCCAGGGCTGCTTTGTTTCCCACTGGATAAAACTTGATAGCCAGCCCGCCGCTGTCTCCCAGTTCGCGGAAGTCGGGAATATCCGAACAGACAATGGGCACACCATAGGCCGCAGCCAGGTTGGCTACGCCGCTGGCGCCGGTGGCTGACGTATACGGCATCACCATGAATGACGATGTGCCGAACATGTCAGGAATATCGTGTTCCTCCACGTATCCCTTAAATTCAATTCGCGGATGGCTGGAATATTTTGCGCTCAGCCCTTCGATATAGCCAGGTGAATTGCTGTTATTGGTTCCGGCGATCACCAGTCTGGCGCGCGGAAAAGCTGGCGCCACCTGCTCTTCAAACGCCTCAATGAGCATTTCACAGCGCTTATAGGTGCCCCATTTTCCAAAAGCCAGAATGCGGTGCTCTGGATTACCGCGCCGGGAAAAATCTGGAAATTCCGGCCGCGCAGAAAGGATTCCGTGCGCGCGATAGTGAATGTGCTCACCCTTGTATTTTTCCGTCAACGTGCGGCGATAAGCCGGCAGCAGGACAGAAACTGAATTGGCCATCAGGAGCATGCGCGTAGCAATGTTTCCCGCAGCCCGGAAGAGTGCTTTGTTGCGCACGCCTGCATCATTGAGGTCAATGTGGTCCATCAGGTGGTGCAGCGTCACGTGTGTGTAGAAGCCGGCCATGCGCATCAATGCGGGCAGTGTCAGGCCGGAAAAAGCCGCCAGTGGATTCTCTTTATTGCCAAAGCTGGAGAACACCAGGTTGAACCACACAACGTCGGGCTTGCAGTCGCGGATCGCCTTCAGCAATCTTGCATGATTGCTGAGGCGATTTTCCTTCCAGCAGCGGTGCACGTCAAATTCCGGCAGCTCAGGTTCAGTTCCTGAATACTCGTCTGCCAGAATGGTTAAGCTGATCAGGGGATCGGCCTGAAGCTCTCTGGCTACGTGAAA
>DASXJO010000673.1:0-5597 GCA_036497385.1 Candidatus Angelobacter sp.
GAAGGCGAGGCTTTCTGGGAAAGTCCAATTGGCCCGGGACGTCCGGGCTGGCACATTGAATGCTCCGTTATGTCGATGAAATACCTGGGCGATAGTTTTGATCTGCATGCCGGCGGCGAAGACCTGACCTTCCCGCACCATGAAAATGAAATCGCGCAATCGGAATCGCTCACCGGCAAAGTCTTTTCGCGCCACTGGATGCACGTCCGCTTTCTGCTGGTGGAAGGCGAGAAGATGTCAAAAAGCCTTAGCAACTTTTATACTCTGCGCGATCTGCTGATCAAAGGCCACAAACCATCTGCCATTCGCTTCCTGCTCACCTCAGTGCCTTATCGCAAGCAGCTGAATTTTACATTCGCCGGATTGGAACAAGGCGCAAAATCCGTGGAGCGGCTGCGCACTTTTGATGCTCGCATTCGAATGTCTCAGCTTCCTGCGGGAATCAATCCAGTTGCGCAGGAAGCGGCAGCCAAAGCTAAAAGCGAAATGCGCATCGGCATGGAAGATGACCTGAACACGGCCTATGCCTCCGGTGCAATCTTTGACATGGTGCGGGAAGCCAACATCCTGGCCGACCGCGGCGAGCTTCGCGAAGGCGACAAAGCGCCCTTGTTGGAAGCGCTGCACCAGTTCGATGAAATTTTTGCGGTCTTAAAAGATGACGACGCGGAAAAGATCAAGGCCACCATGGATTGGGCCCGGTCCCACGGCATCCTTAAAGACTCTGAGGTTCCGGCAGACGCCATCTCTGACGCCGAAGTTAATCGCCTTATTGAAGAGCGCAATGCCGCGAAAAAGGCGCGTGATTTCGCTCGATCCGACGCGATCCGTAAACAGCTCGCGGATGCAGGAATCGTGGTGGAAGACACGAAGGAAGGGATCAGGTGGAAGAGAAAGTAAGCAGATCGTCTAGCTTGCGTGCGAACTAAATGTTCTCAGCTGTGTACGGTTCTGGTTGCACGGCATTGAGCATAGCCGATATATGCTGGTGCAGCAAGTCGCGAAACAATTCTACGTTTAACTTGCCGCTAGCAAATCGCGGAACTATCACCATATATTCAGAATGAATATCAAACGGTGTTTTGGGCGAATCGGATTCTCTTACCAGAAGAAAGTTATGCATTGGGCTTTGCTTTGACTCCCTTAATGCGAAAAGCATGCCCGCTTCGATTAGAACATTGGGATTATCTCGGTACTTATTTCGCCCTGCTTCGTCCGGTTCAGAGAGGTAACAAAGGGCGAATCCGCTATTCGAGATGCCTTTCCAGATGGTCTTGTGGATATCCCCTGACCCGGGATTGGTCCATTCAACGAGGTCAAAAGATGCTTCGAAATTGTTCAGTACCACTTTGATCGCACCCATCACTTCGTCAGTGGCTATGCTTGAACTGGCCAAAAACAATTGTTGATTACCAAGAATTGGGCCCGACATATTCTTGACTAAACGCACGCGTGCGGCACTTGTGCGCTTACTCCGGAGATCTGTCGTCTCTTTCGTATGCCGGAGGAGGGCGATGGCCCTTGCCATCCGAGCCAACTCTTGAAGAACCGCGCCGGATGCTCGAAGATAAAGTTTTGATTCAACGTTCATGACACCAAAAGGCTGGTAACCCAGTGACAATGGAAGAATGATAGAAGTTTTCGCGTGGGCCACATCTCCAATTCGAGCATACTTTGGGATGGTATTTGGTGCGGCATTGCCAAGAAGGTCCAAGTAGCTCTCCGCGAGGTCGAGATCGGCGCGCTCTTTGCCTACAATCCAAACCGGTTTCGCCAGAGAGTAAGCTAGGGCCGTTTGTCCCTTGTAAGAACCGTCCTGAGTAACTATTTCATCCCACCATAGTGGATCAGTAGGGAATTCGGAAACCAAATGACCTTGGTGTCTCACGACTTGGTGGACTACAATGGCAAAAAACAAAGCATATAAATTTGAATCCAAGTGGTTCTGGATCAACTCTAGAACTGAAATATAATCCTGCAGTGAAACAGCATGGGCTGTCTCGGCATAATGCAGTAAATCCTCTCCAAAAGTGCTCATAAGTACCTAACTGAGTTTTTCACTAAATCCCGGCGGCGCCATTCTCAATTCTGAGGTAAGGCCAGGATTTTAGCAGAAAAAGAATTCGATTCAAGACCTGAGTGCAAGCACGGCTTAAAACGGGCTCCATCGCATTCTTTCTCTCACGATGTAATATGCTCTTTCTAAGAACGAGATTTTGGCTTATTCTCCTGCGGTCTCAGGTACCCTATGAGCAGATTGTGAGAAAACTCCAACGCCTGGCGAGGCAACGCGTCTCGATGTGTTGACGGTTATAACAGCGATAATAATGACGAGGCTGCCTAGCACCATGCTTGCATCCACCTTTTCGCGTAGCAGAAGCCAACCAAGGAACACCGCAACTATGGGGTTGACGTAGGTATACGTTGCCACTTTAGGTGTGGGGACATGCTCCAGGAGATAAATATATGCCGAATATCCGATCCATGATCCAAAGACGATCAAGTATCCGATGCCTGAAAGAGCCGGTCTAGTCCAATGCGCTTTTTGGAACTGCCCGGTCATCCCCGCGATAACGCCATTTACGGCGCCGGCCAGCGTCATCTGCCACGCCGCAGAAGCAAAGACGTCTACGGTCAGGTTGAAACGATGAGAAAATATCGATCCCAACGCCCAGAAAAACGATGACCCAGCCAGAATGCCCGCTCCCAGAAGTTCCACTTGCCCCAGGTGGGTGCCGGAAGCGATGCGCGGCCATAGCAGCACCAGCAGCCCGACAATCCCTATAGCCAGCCCAATCAGCCCTTTGGCGGTCATACGCGCGACCCGAAAAATCCATGATTCAAGCATCACCACCCAGATGGGCACCAAAGCCACAATCAGAGACGCCAGTCCGCTCGGAATGTATTCTTCTGCCCAGAGAATCCCGATATTGCCTATGGAGAGAAGCAGAATAGAGATCACCAGCAGCTGGCCCAAGTCGCGGCGAGTCAGCCGAATCTTCCTGCCCAACAGCGCGCAGGCCACCAGCATGATGGGCCCGGCAATCAGGTAGCGGACAGTCCCGGCGACGTAAGGAGGCATGTCCCGCACGATGACCCGCATCGCCAGATATGTGGAGCCCCACAGAACATACAGCAGGGCAAAAGCCACGATAATTCGTGACCGATTTTGTGGGGCCGCAGTCATGAGTTATGTACTTATCATCTGACTCTTCTGCCAATCCTGTCGATGCGAAATAACTGGAAGGCACGAATCAAGCATGGAAGTGCACTCTGCCCACCCCATTGGTAACCGCCAACCGCGCGTCATTTTCGGGCTATAATAGAGGTGGACATGAATTCACGCAGCACATCCTGGTTCGCAACGCGCACGCCCAAGCGATCTCTCGCTTGCTGGGTGGGTTTTCTTGTGTGCCCGCGCCGTTATCTGGCCGTGCTGCCATCGCACGCCCGCGCCAATCTTTTCGCCGGCGACTAATCTTCCGCTTACGTCCTCACTCTTTCATCGGCCTGAATGCTGTTCACTTGCTCAGGGCCGAAGGCATCAACACGCAACAACTTTTTTGAAAAGAGGATGAACATGGCAACGCAAACTATTTCCGCCGCCGGTCCCAAGATTCGCACCAAACTGCCCGGCCCCAAGGCGCAGGCCGTCCTGCAGGGCGATGCGCAGTATATTTCCCCGTCGTACACGCGCTCCTATCCGCTGGTGGCCAAGCGAGGCCGTGGCGTGATTGTAGAAGACGTGGACGGCAACGAGTTTCTGGATTTTTCCGCCGGAATCGCCGTGGTTTCTACCGGACACTGCCACCCCAAAGTGGTGGCGGCTATCCAGAAGCAAGCCGCCGAACTGATCCACATGTCCGGCACCGATTTTTACTACGAGAGCATGATCACGCTGGCCCAGCGCCTTGGCAAAGTTGCGCCCATGTCCGGGCCCATTCGCGCTTACTACGGCAACTCCGGCACTGAAGCCGTTGAAGCCGCGATGAAGCTGGCTCGCTACCATACCAAGCGCCAGGGCATCATCGCCTTTTATGGCGCGTTCCACGGACGCACCATGGGCGCGCTCTCACTTACCGCTTCCAAAGCGCAGCAACGACGTCGCTTCTTCCCCGTGGTTCCAGGCGTGGCGCACGTGCCTTATCCCAATGTCTATCGCAAGCCTGAAGGAATGAGCGCCGAAGAACACATTGCCGAGTGCGTGCGCTTTATTGAAGACCGTGTGTTCAAGACCATTATGCCGCCGGAAGAATGCGCGGCTATCTTCATTGAACCTATTCAGGGTGAAGGCGGGTACCTGCCTGCCCCGACTGAGTTCATGCGCGAACTGCGCCGCATCTGCGATAAGCACGGCATCCTTCTCGTGGCCGACGAAGTCCAAAGCGGCGCGGGACGTAGCGGCAAATGGTGGGCCATCCAACACACCGGCGTTGAGCCGGACATCATCACCATCGCCAAGGGTATTGCCTCCGGCATGCCGCTGGGCGTTATGCTGGCCCGCGCCGAGATCATGGACTGGGTCCCCGGATCTCATGCCTCGACTTTTGGCGGCAATCCGGTGTGCATTGAAGCCGCCATGGCGACGATGGACGTTCTGGAATCGGAAGCGATTAAGAACGCGGAACTTGTTGGCGAGCACATGATGAAGCGCCTCAGCGGATGGGTGAAAACTCATCCTATGGTCGGCGACGTTCGCGGTCGCGGCCTGATGATCGGCGTGGAAATCGTGAAAGACAAAAAGACCAAGGCCATTGCCCATGACGAACGTGACCGCATTGTTGAACTGGCATTTGAGCGCGGCATTCTGTTCCTGGGCGCCGGGGAAAACTCGATTCGGCTTGCACCTCCGCTCGTGGTAACGCAGGAGCAAGCAGACATCGCGATGGACGTACTGGAAGAGTGCATTGGGATAGTGGAGAAAGAAAACAAGTAGCGACCGGGCCGCGAATTAGCGCGAAAAGGCGCGAATCAGAAAGCTAGTTTGGTATGATTCGTGTTCATTCGCGTTGATTCGTGGCTATTTCTATGCCTGTTTCCGGCACCCTAACCCGCCTCACACTCCGCGCTCTTGATTCGTTTGCCCGGCTCCTGCCGCGCAAACATTCTGGCCCGCAGCATCTTTATACCGGACGCCGGGGTGAAGAAGCCGCATACTTTCATCTCCGCAAACAAGGGTACGTGATTATTGCCCGCAACTACCGCAGCCCGCGCAGCCGCAGTGAGCTTGACCTGGTTGGGTGGGACGGCGCGACGTTGTGTTTTATCGAAGTGAAGACCCGCACCACGCGCAAGATCATGCCTGCTGAAGCCGCTGTGGATGCGGAGAAACAACGCGACCTCTCCCACGTGGCCCGCGAATTCCTGCGCAAGGTGAAGAAAGACGCGCCATTCCGCTTTGACATTGTGAGCGTTTATCTTGAGCCCGGTCTTGATCCGGATATTGAATTGTTTAGAAACGCCTTTGTGATTGCCTAGCCCCGCCTCCGCATCCCGAGAAGTTGCAATCTTAGCGGTTACGCCGAAGCATTAACGAGAGCTCAAGCACTCGGTCGTTGGCATGCGAGTCGGCACACAACTTTGACAATTCTTCATAA
>DASXJO010000674.1:0-1567 GCA_036497385.1 Candidatus Angelobacter sp.
CGGCGAATTAACCTACCGCATGGGCAACCAGACCAAACGGGTCGCGGTGGCATGGGGCTTTGCTGAGGTCCTGCAAGCCAAAGTGACGATTTTGGCGGAGGCGGCGGAAAAAGCCGAAGAGATAGATACCGCGCGCGCCGAAGCGGCAAAGAGAAAGGCCGAAGCAGAATTGCAGAAAGCCGGTCCGGAAGGCAACGCGGAAGCCCACGCTGCATTGCAGCGCGCCAGCGCGCGGCTGGATGTGGCAGGCAAACCGAAAAGCTAGCGCGCGCCAAGCAGCTTCTTCGGCAACAAATAAGTAAATCCCATAAAAGCTTCCCACCGTGTGCTGGTGGAAGTAAGACCGCGATTAAACCCAATATCGAATACCAGGTTCGGCCGCGGCGTATAGGTTGGGCCGAAAAGCAAACCTGCAGCGTGGCCATTTTGAAATGGCTGGGTGAAGTGCCAGAGTTCGCCGCCCAATCCGAAGTGGCGTGACAATGCATGGGCAATGGAGAGCGTCTGGCCGAACTGTGCGCGATGCCGCGCGTCCTGAATCTGCTCATTGAACATGGCGTTGGTGTCAATGTGGAACCCAACTACATCCGTTGAAACCAGAAAGATTGCCGATTGGCGATTGGAGCCGATGTCTAGATCTGGAGCGGTGCCGCCAAAAACTCGCCGGAAATAACTCACTGCAACGGTCGGACGTTTCTTAGTGCCCGGAACCAACACCGCCTGAACTCCCGCCGATATGTCGCCAGGATCATTGGATCTCAAATCCCCAAGATCTGAATGAGCGAAGGGCTGCGTTTGCAGCAGCAGCTCCACGCGCTGATTGACTGACAACTTCATCACCTCATTGAAGCTAATCTGGTTGGGCAGATCAGGAGAATGCTCCGCTCCCAGGACACCGGTTTCAAATTGCAGATAACCCACTGGCGTGAGCGTAGCCGGTGTGGAAACCGTCGGGCGTCCGGGATTGGCTTCCTGCGCCCAGGCGGCAACGGCCAGATATGAAAATAGTATGACGGCAACCGTCTTCCGCAAGTAGTCTCCCCGATCGCTCAAGAATCTCGTTCGCAATAATTTAGCTGAATAACCGGAGAGAGCGGAATTTATTCCATCTTTTGTTGCTTGTTGCTGCGATTTTCAGGGATGATTTAGCTGCCTCTTCAGGGCGCGGCTTTGGAACCATTTCAGGCCGCTGAGTGTTTGGTTTCGCGCGACCCGCCAAAGACCATTTGATTCAACTCCAGCGCGTTCTGCGCTGCGTAACCCGCCTGATCGTTATCGAAGTAAATATAGATGGCCTTCAACCCCGCCGACCATTCTTCAATGCGCCGCGCCCATTTCCGCAGCTGCGCATGGGTGTAACTGCCCTGATATTTGCCCGCTCCAGGGCCGTGGAGCCGGACATAAGCGAAGTCGGCGGTGATATCGAATGGCGTGTGATAGCCCGCAAGCTCGTAGATGCAGAAAGCTGCGTTGTAGCGCTCCAGCAGCCAGTTGACTTCCGGGGTCATCCAGCTTAGCTCGCGAAATTCAAAGGTGTAACGACGCTCGCGCGGCAATATCTCCAACA
>DASXJO010000675.1:0-3504 GCA_036497385.1 Candidatus Angelobacter sp.
GCTGAAGCTATTGCCCGAACTTTCATCCACTTTCAATCCAGCAGCATCCAATTAGATACGTCGATCCTGATTCGGACACGCGAGACTGCGTCACAGACCGGGCTAACACGCCATCAGCGGCGAGCCAATGTGCGGGGAGCATTTGCGGTGGTGAAACCGACGAAGATCAAGGGCCGGAGCATCCTAATTGTGGATGACGTGATGACTACCGGCACCACCGCGGGTGAGTGCGCCCGGGTGCTGCGGCGGGCAGGCGCCAAAGAAGTTTTTGTGGCCACCATAGCGCGGGCCACCAAAGAAGCGGGGAGCGTTCTGGCGATGGCGGCCGGCGCTCTATCTGGAGGAACACAGGGCCATGCATGAACGGGAGAAGCGAAGCAAACGCCACTACGGCGAAACACCAAAAGAGCCACCTAAGCCACGGAAAAGCATGATCATGCAGACTCCGGTGCTGGTTCTGAACGCGTCCTATGAGCCCATCAATATTTGCGCGGCCCGCCGGGCGATTGTCCTGGTGCTAAAAGGGCTGGCCATGCCGGAAGAAGAGAATGGACACTTCCTCCACGCCGCTCGCCTGGCCATGCGAGTGCCTTCGGTGATCAGGCTGCTGGAGTATCGCCGCATTCCGCATCAGACGCGAGCATTGTCTCGCAAAAATATCCTTCTGCGTGACCGCAACACCTGCCAGTACTGCGGCGTGCTGCTGTCTTCCGCCGACCTGACGCTGGATCACGTGATCCCGCGCTCCCGCGGAGGCTCGTCCACGTGGGAAAACCTGGTCGCCTGCTGCCATCCTTGTAACCGTCGAAAAGGGAACCGCCTGCTGGCCGAGACCGATATGAAGCTATTTAAGGAGCCACGTCCCTTTACGCTCCACACCAGCCGGCACATTATGCGGATGATTGGGCGATCCGATACAAAGTGGAGGAAGTACCTTTTTTATTAAGAAGTTCCGCTCCAATCCCAAAGCCGACGTATGTCTCTGCGTTGGCTTTTTCACGCCTGCTATTCCGAATATGAGCATGGAGCTTCTCAGAGTAAATTCTTCTCTCTGGCAACGCCTGCAAATCTATCCTCATCAATCACTTAGGGCCGAGTTCGCAGGCAGCCGTGGCCCTAAAAATGCACTTACCTGTGGTGCCTGCCGTTTCGTCAGTTAGCTGTCGAAGCAAAAATACAGAGAAGAAAAGGTTTCAGGTGCGTTGCCAACGCGCCCCGGAGCTATTTACCCCAGGGAGACTGAATGGCAGAAACGGTTTTGGAGCAGATTCTGGATGATTTGCGCAGCCAAGCGGTGACGCATTATCCCCAACATGGTGATTTCAAAAACATAAGGGTGGTGGGCCACACCCCCAAGAATGACCATTTTATATACGATGTTTGCATTGATTTTTCCGCAGGAAGTGAGCGCGTAGCAATAAAGATTTACCGAGCAGGCAAAACCGGTGGCAACGCCAAGTCGGTGGCCCGGCAGGAAAATGCCAATCTACAGTACGTGAACCAAACGTTTACAGCGAAAAGGAAGCTGGATGGCGTACCGCGCGTTTTGGACGACTACAGCGATCTTTGCGCCGTGGTGACCGATAAAGTGGCTGGTCTTCCAGTCCAATCCATCATTATGAAGGCCGCCCTGCTGCCGGACTTTGCCGATAACGGCAGCATTGCACTGGTGGCGCTGCGGGCCGGCGAATGGCTGCGCAGCTTCCACAAGGCCACTGCGGACGTTCCGGAGCCGTTTGATAGCGCCGCACTCCTTGCCAGCATGGAGAAACTCTGCAAGAGCTGCCAGACGGAAGGGCTGGATGGTGACGCCGTGGAACTGATCATGAACGGTGCTCGTAGCGCGTTGCCTCGGAATCGCAAGTCGCTGCCGAGTTCAGCCGTGCTCTGTGACTTTACTCCGCTCAATGTGGTGGTTACCGAGAAGGGGGTTGGCTTCTGCGATTTCGCCCGGATGAAGCGTCGTGGCAATTCCTTTGAAGACCTGGCCACGTTCCTGGCTTCAGTGGAGGCGCTGGAAAAGTATCCTTTCTGCAATCGGAGCATTACCGGCCAGATACAGGAGAACTTTCTGGAAGCGTACAACGTCAGCCAGTCCGATGCGGCCATCCTGCGCGTCTTCAAAATGAAAGCATTGCTGGGAATGTTTGCCCAGGGCCGCACGGTAAAAGAAAGCGCATTGCGCAAGAAAGTGATGTGGGCCAACGTGATGAAGAAATTCATTAACCAGGCGGCCCAGAGATCCATGTCGCCGGCGGCAGCAGCGTAAGGACGTTGCTTCACCGCAGGTTTCCGCTGATAGACCAGATTTAAGAAGATGTAGCCGCGAATTTCGCGAATAAACACGAATGAAGAAGCAGTTATGATTCGCGTCTTTCGCGTTGATTCGCGGCTACTTTCTGCCTTCTCCCAACCGATTTCTTCTTCTGCTTCGTTATCTTCCGTGAGAACTTGAATTCAAATTCCGCCATGCGTACTTTCCTGCCGCTGAATTTTACGCCTTCCATTTCCAGGCGAAAACGCTGGTCCAAGCCGCCTTCACCGGGAATGGCAATCCTGCCGCCAGCGGCGACCACGCGATGCCAGGGAAGACCTTGGGACTGAGACAGCGTGCGGACTACCATGCGCGCTCCTCCCGGAAGGCCGGCTGCCGCGGCGATGACGCCATATGTTGACACATGTCCGCGTGGAATTTTCATGATGGTGGCGCGAATCTTCAGGGTGCGGGACTCGGACACAGTCGCTTTCGGCTGCTTCGCTTTTACCATTAGCATATTTTAAACAGGCCCGGCTGCTGTCTTGTTGCCGATCTCCGGCGGAGGGACATAACTTCCCTTGCGGCGCATTTCCGCAATCCACTCTTTCTGCGGATAATCTGACGCCAGCAGCCTGCCAGCTTCCTTCTCAACGTCATACGCCACGCGGCAGATCGCTGGCTTTCCCTCGTCGATGACTAGATAGGAAGCACGCGGATCGCCATCGTAGGGCGAGCCCACGCTGCCCGTGTTGCAGATGGTCATGTTTCCAACCTTGCGAATAAACGGCTTATGAATGTGGCAATACACGACTACTGCCGCGTTGAGCTGCTTGTAAGTAGTCTCCAGTTCGGCATCATCCGCCGTATCCATGGGAGCGCGCCACAGATTGCAGGGACTGGCGTGTACAAGCGCCAAATTTTTATGCCGAATTTCTGTGGGCAATGCGCGCAGCCACTCAAGCCGCGATGGCCCGATCATCTGCTTTGTCGCAGAACCAGCCAGATCAAACAGTACCTTGAATAAAGGTTTCAGTTTGGGCGCGGCGGCTTCCAGCAAAGGACGCTCCGCATCGCTCCAGAGCATCTCGTCGGTATTGCCCATGACTCCCATCCAGCCTTCCGCGACGATGCAGTCAATCACCTCGGCGGGATGCGACCCTCCGTAAGGCAGGTCGCCGCCGTGATAAACCACGTCCGGCTTCTGCTGCCGCACATCGGCCAGTACGGCTTCAAGCGCGGTGAGGTTG
>DASXJO010000676.1:0-1520 GCA_036497385.1 Candidatus Angelobacter sp.
GTCGCTGGGACCGCTGGCGCGCGATCTGGAAGAGGCGTACCGGGCGCGGATGGAAAACAAGACGCCGGAGTGGGAGCCGTTGCCGGTGCAGTACGGAGACTACACACTGTGGCAGCGGGAGCTGCTGGGCAGCGAGAGTGACCGAGAGAGTGTGACCAGCCGGCAGCTGGAGTTCTGGAAGAAAGCGCTGGAGAGAATGCCGGAAGAGCTGATGCTGCCCACAGATAAAACGCGACCGGCGGTGATGAGCTATCGCGGCGGCACGGTGCCGCTGGAGCTGGACGCGGAACTGCATCGAGGATTGCTGGGGCTGGCGCGGCGAAGCGGAGCGAGTTTGTTCATGGTGCTGCAAGCGGGTTTGGCAGCATTGCTGTCGCGGCTGGGAGCAGGAGAAGACATTCCCATTGGGACGGTAGTGGCGGGGCGGAGTGAAGCGGAGCTGGAAGAGCTGGTGGGGTTCTTTGTGAACACGCTGGTGCTGCGGACCGACGTAGCGGGCGATCCGACGTTTACGGAATTAATCGAGAAAGTGAGACGTTTTGCGCTGGAAGCGTACAGCCATCAGGAAGTGCCATTTGAGCGTTTGGTGGAAGCGGTGCAGCCGGAGCGTTCGCAATCCCGCCATCCGCTGTTTCAGGTGGTGCTGGTGTTGCAGAATGCGCCGGAAGCAAAGCTGGAGCTGCCGGGGCTGCAAATCTCTGAACAGGGGTTGCCGGAGACAATGGCGAAGTTCGATCTGACGTTCAGCGTGAATGAGCAGGTGAGTGAGACGGGTGAGCCGCAGGGATTGCGTGGCTACATCGAGTACAGCGCCGACTTATTTGATGAGCAGACGGTGGAAGAACTGGCGGTAAGACTGGAGCGTCTGCTCGGTGCGGCGGTGGCATCGCCGCAGGCTCCGTTGCATGAACTGGAGATTGTAACCGAGGAAGAACGGCGGCAGTTGCTGGACGGGTTCAACCTGCAAACGGAACAGCCGTTAGCAGCACCAACAACGCTGGTTAAGCTATTTGAGGCCCAGGTAGAGCGGACGCCGGAAGCGGTGGCGCTGAGCTTTGGGCAACAGAGGGTGAGTTATGCGGAGCTGAATGATAAGGCCAACCGGCTGGCGCATTGTCTGTTGGCGAAGGGAGTCGGACGGGAATCGCTGGTGGGGATTGCGCTGGAGCGTTCGCCGGAAATGATCGTGGCCATCATTGGTGTGCTGAAGGCGGGGGCGGCGTATGTGCCGCTCGATCCGGAGTATCCCAAAGCGCGGCTGGAGTACATGCTGGCCGATGCGCAACCTGCGGTGGTGCTGACGACAGAGAGTTTGCGCCGGCAGTTGCCCCAGAGTGAAGGAATCGAGTTTCTCATCCTGGATGCAGCAGAGATGAAATCGGCTCTGGGCGAGACTGCGAATAACAATCCTGGAGAAGAGCTGTTGCCGGAGGATGCGGCTTATGTGATCTATACGTCGGGATCAACGGGCGAGCCCAAGGGAGTGGTGGTGACGCAGGGGAACGTAACGCGTCTGTTTG
>DASXJO010000677.1:0-7715 GCA_036497385.1 Candidatus Angelobacter sp.
CTTCCTGCGCTGCGTGCAGATCCCAGCGCAAGGACTTGAGAGATCGTCGCAGGAGTCCGTGCAGGTCTTCACGTTGGCAGAAGACTGGAGCAATTCAATCGTGATGTTGTGAAATGGGCGGTCGCTCTGGTTGATGGCAGCGTGAGCAAAGTTTCCCGGCGTAAACCGCACTTCGCCGTCCTTGAGTTTCAGCGCAACCGGTTTCTCGCCCGGATGCACGCTCACCACGTCTGAGTCGCCCAGCGTCACAAACAGATAGTCATAGTTGTGCTTGTGTACAAGAGTGGTTGCCCGGGGCGCAACGGTGACGTCGAATACGCGCACGTATTCATTTTGAAAAACTAGATGATGGCTGGGTTCAGCTGTGATCTCCACGGACTGTTGATGCTGGGCCAGAGCGGCTGTGGCCAGAAACAACAGGCCCGCGACGCGGGACGTTCTCATATAAAGATTGTAAGAACAACCGGTGACCTTTGTCTATGTCGCTGCGCTCGACACCGCTTCAAGTCTCTCTCGCCTTGAGTTCATGCTGCACCTGTTGCGAGCAGCTCGTCACCACTAGCATCGAAGAAAACAAAAGGTCCTTCCGGCCTACTCGCGCGCTCTGCCCATTCACGCGCAAAAGCGGCTCGCGAACGGGAACCCGAATTCGCGCGCTCGCTTAACGGCCGTCAGGATGACGAAATTTTTTAACGACCGCACCAATCTCAGAGATACTTTCAAGATTGGATTGCACTTGCCAGCGTTTTCTCTCCCGCTCGCCAGAAAGTGGTAATCGATTCACCGATCTTTCGGTCCCATCTTATTTAGTGTGGCCGTGCAATCCAACGATTCTCGTTTAGTGATGGTCGTGCGGCTTGGGCGGCTCTTTTGACTGCGGCCCCATGGATTCCGATCCCTCTCCGGCAGGACGGCCGCGGAATTCCAGCAAAATCGTCTTTGCGGTGGTCTTTCCGGAATTAGTTACCGTGTGGACCACGGGGTTGTTCCACGTGACATCACCTGTTTTGGAGTGCACTGCCGCTTCTGGCTGGTCCTGATTTTTCATGGTAACGTCCGCATCGGTGAGCGGAATGGTAAGGAAGTTCGCCAGATGCGTGTGCTGCGGATATTTTGCGCCCGGGGGCAGCGTGATCTGAGTGACCGACCATTGATCGGCGGTAATGAGCTTTGTCACTGTCACGCATTTAGTTTTGTCAGCGGAATCGCACGGCACCGGGATTTCGCAAGACTCGGTACAGGCTTTCTGGTTCGTGGTGGGCTGCAAAAGCTCGATCGTCCGATTATGGAATGGAGCGCTGCCATTGTTGGTGATGGCATGCACCAGCCCGGCGGGCGTGAATCGGGTGTCGCCATCCTTCAAAGTAACCTGCGCAGGCTGCGCGCCTTGTTTGGTATTCGTGATCTGGGAGTCGCCCAGCGTGATGCCAAGATAGTCATGGCCGTGGTGGTGCATCAGCGTCGATTGTCCGGGATCGACCGAGACGGCAAAGACGCGAACAAACATGTTCTCAAACACAAGGTGATGACTGGGCTCAGCCGTGATTTCCACGGGCGCCTGGGCCTGCTGGCTCCAGGCAGTCAAGGCAAGAACGGCGAACAGAGTCACGAACGAAAGTTTTCGCATAGGGAAGCCATTCTAGCTTTGGGCCGCCAGAATGCCAATCGAAATTGAGACTAGGGACCGAGCAGGTAAGCGGCTAAAGTGATTCTGGGATTGCTGTATCCCGAATCACTAACCTCTATCCTCTAAATGCGCATCCTGAGCCGAGCACGATGCTCCGCTGCTCTTCAGGGCAGCCAATCATCCAAGCAGGTGTTGGATGTCCCTACGCTGCAGCGGAGCCGATCCTTCGGGCTTCGCGGAAACCGTGTCGAAACACTTCCCAATTCGCGTGGCTCGCCTCAGGATGGCGCGTCGCGGGGGTGAGATGGATCACTAACCGCGACGTGTGTAATGGATATAGCAACTCAGGAAAAACTCTACGGAATGCGGGGCAGTCCGCGGCGCAAGTCCCTGCCAATGCGGCGCTGGTGCCATAGCCGGAGAGGTCGCGAATAATTGATGATGCCGAAAGCGGCAATGGCCGCCATTAACAAGACGCTGCTAATGATCAGGAAGACGCGCGCTGCGCCGGTCTGAGCGACTTGCAATATTACGAGAGCATTACGCGGGGTCAACAGCATGGACGCCGCAAGCGCCAGCATGCCAATCCCAGCCAGCAAGCCGGTCACGTTCTTGGCCCAGCGGCCAGTGGCGTGATATTCCGCAAAGAGGTTGAACCCGTAAGAGATCAGCCCCGCAATGACGATAAAGTTCGCCACTATCGCTATCCAGGATTTTGCGTCCATAACCTTGATTGGACGCGTTGAGCATGGCGCGGGTTGTGAAGCTCTGGACTTGAGATCTTTAAATTGAAGTTCAATGAGCGTGAGAGACTACGCCAGTCCAGCAGACCGAGAGACCGAACACGACTTGGAATCCAGCTAAAAGACCAGAAATTTCTTCTTTTTCTTGAGCTTGCCTGGATGGTTGCTGCCGCCTTCACTATTGGCGGCGACAATGACTGGTTTGTCGCCCTGGTTAGGACTGGCTCCGGTATCGGTATAGCCGGGCTTAATATCGATAAACGCCTGCTCACGCAGCTTGGTGAGGTAAGCGCGAGCCGCAGGTTCCAAACGCTCTGAGTAAATGGCCTCCCGGATACGCTCAGAGATTTCATTTAAGGGCGGAATACCGGCCGGACGATGGGCCGTAACTTTCAGGATAATGAAGCCCTGCCGGGTGCGAATTACACCCGTGTTCTCTCCTGCCTTGAGCGCAAAGGTTTTGTCTTCCAGGTCTTTGGCCAGCTCACCGCGCTTGAAGGTACCCAGCGTCCCGCCCTGGGCTGCCGTGGGACCGTCAGAGCTTTTCTTGGCCAGATCGTCAAATTTTGCGCCCTTTTTCAGCTGGTCCAGCAGTTGATTCGCTTTGGCCTCTGCTTCCGCAGCTTTGGCAGGATCTTCAGGAAGGTTCTTGTCCGGCTCAGCGGCAGGCTTGTCCTTGCTTTCAACATTCTCTTTTGCCGGCTGGGTTGAAACCATGATCTCGCTCAAGCTAACTTCTTCCGGACCTTCAAGCTCTTTCTGGTGTTTGTTGTACCAGTCCTGAATGTCTTCATTGGAAATATGGAGCTTGCCGCCCACTTCCTGCCCGATAACTTGTTGTGTAACAACGCTGATACGGATCTGTTCCTTGAAGTCCTCGTAAGAGACACCCTGTTTCTTGGCTTCCGCTTCCAGATCGTCAATGCTGGCCAGCCCCATCTGCTGCCGCATCTGATTAAGCCGTTTCACCAATTCGGTTTCACCGGTAATGCCCAGGTCTTTGCCGCGTTCCAGCAGAAGCTGCTGGTCAATCAGATCGCGCAGTGTATCGGCCTGTGCTTTAGCCATGTGGCTCTGCCAGTCAGAGGGAAACCTCTGTTTCAATTCTTCCAGCGTGGTTGCCTTGGCTTTTTCCATGTCAGACCGGGTGATGATCTGGTCATTAACGCGAGCGATGATTTCATCAACGATATCGTCGGCGCGAACGGCGATTGCCGCCAGCAGCAGCACAGACGCAAACAAAACGAATTTCCTGGGCATAATTGAAGACCTTCCACCAGACAAAGCTTTACCAGAAAAGCTTCTATTTAGAGAATCTGGGTTGTTATGCTTATTTTAGCAGCGTGGATGCGAAGCATCCAATTCTTAAGAACGCTGGAAAGCCCTACTGTTGCGGTTTTTTCTTCTTGTTGAATAGGCCACCGATTGCGTCTTGCAGGTTCGGCTTCTGGTTTTGCTGACCGTCCGTCTTGTTTCCCTTGCCCTGGACTGCCTGAAGCAGTGAATTCTGAAGATCGGCAGCGGCACCGCCCCCAATAGCCGGACGGAACACAGGGTTCGAGGTCTTGCCCGTGATCAGGAACGGCAGGCCTTTGCTTTGGGCTGACGCAGAGACCCCGGTCAGGCTGCCCAGAAGATTATTGGCGGTCCCGGAAAGTTTGACCAGCATTTTGAAGTCGAGCGAGTTATCGCCGGAAATTACGCCATTGCCGGTGACGAGGCCAAGAGAGGGCACATCCAGAACAATGTTGTCCGCCTTTATGCCTTCAGGCGCAACGCGCAGAGCCGAACTGAAGGTCTGGATCAGAGTATCTGTGCTCCCTTTGTTGCCGGTGAAAGCTGCGATGGCGCCGAGCTTGGATGCCAGGTTAAAACCGGAAAGATGCGTGCCTTCGATTTTTAGCGGGCCATCAATTACCAGACGGTCCAGCGGGCCTGCGGCATTCAGGTCCATATTGATGTTGCCGCCTTGCAATGACGCTCCTGAAGGCAGCACCACGCCAAAGGCCGGAAGCAGGCCTTCAACGTCATTCACGGCCATGTTCTTGCCAACGATCTTTAGATTGGCCAGGGTGTCTTCACCTTTGGCGCTCAGCGTTCCGCTGGCATTGGTGACGCTATTGCCGGTGTGCAGATTGGCATTGATTGTGCCGGTATCAGAATCAAGGGCGTAGTCGGATTTGTAATCCAACGCGACAGGCTGCTTGGCCGGCTGGCCTCCCTTTACCACGCGCAGGTCAGCGGCTTTGGCCTTGCCTTCAGAATGCAGCTTGTGGCCGTCTGACTTTACTTGCCCATCAAAGTCCAGTATGCCGCCAACGCCGGAACTGGGATCAACAAAGCCAGTGGCTGCAAGATCAGCATGTTTGAGCGTGATCTTGGCGTCCAGAGGACTCTTGGCAGCGTCACTGGGATTCAACGGGCCCGCCTGGCCATCAAGATTGAGCGTGCCGCCGCCCGGCATGTCCGCCGATAGCGTAAACGGCATTGCACTGGTGGCGGAGATGTTATGCGCTGTCAGGTTTACGTTCTGGTAAACACTTTCTTTTCCGGCGGAATGGCCGCTGCTATGGCCCACCCGCACGGTCCCGCCCGCAATTTCAAATTTATCGACCGAAACATCTGGCGTGGACTTCCCTGAAGGCTCAGGAGCGGATTTAGGCGGAGTCTTTTCTGAAGTTGCGCCCAGCGTGGAATAGTTCCATTTGCCGGCTGCATTCTTCAGAAGAGTAATGTCCGGCTTCTGGATGGTCAGCGATGTGACTTTAAGCTGTTTGGAGAAGATGAGCGGCATCAATTGCACGCCCACTTTCACTGAAGACGCTTTCAGGAACGGGCCCTTGTTGAAGGCAGGGTCATCGGCGATGGTGATGTCGCTGGCGCTAGCGCCTCCGCTCAGCAGCGACGCATCCAGCTTGCCGATATGCACCTGACGGTTGAGTGCGGCGGAAAGCTTCTTCTCCAGATCGGGGCGGAAGCTATCGACATTAATAAACAATGGAACGGCGATGATCACGAGCAGCAGTACGCCGATGACAATCCCGGAGATTATGAGCAAACGCTTCATGGGGAAATGCTATCAGAAAGCCGCCTGAATAGATTTTATTGACATGACCGGTCGTTTGGGGGAGCATACCGCATGCAAATGACTCAATTTTTCGCATTGTCGGCGTTAGTGGGTCTGGCAACCCTGGGAATAGGACAAATCAGATCAGCAACTTACCCGCGGGCGTCTACATTCCAGGCAGAGGCGGCACAGCCGCCCGTCCGCCTGGAAAGCGGCTCCATCCTCTACGCCACGGTGACAAAAACCGTGGACGCCAAAAAAGCCAAAATAGGGGATCCGGTCTCGGCCGTGCTGGTTGCTGATGTTCTGGCCCATGGAAAAATCGTGGTTCGGCATGGCGTGAAATTGCTAGGACACGTTACTGAAGCGCAAATCCACAGTAAAGACATTCCCGAATCCCGGCTGGGAATCGCTTTTGACAAGGTCATCACCAAGAAGGGCGAAGTTCCGTTTGACTCACAGGTGCTGGCGATTCGTCCGGCCGAGCGGGTTAGCCTCGATGCGCCACGATGGCCTTATCCAATGAGTAATTCCGCTCAAGGACCAATGCAGGGACACCATGCGTCACCGCAGGGATACGATGCGCCACACAGGGCAGTTTCTTCGCTGGGCCCTGAAATGAAATCACATGATCAAAGAATGCCACAAACCGGGCGGACGGATATTGATGGATTGACTCTGAGCTCTCCGACGAACGGCGCTGCGACGATTGTATCCACGCGGCGCACGGTAAAACTGGAAAGCGGCGTAAAAGTTGAACTGCGCGTCACCGGCCAATAACCCGGCGTTAGCCGCCATAATTTTTCTTGAGATAGTTTGTGATCTCGGTTTCCAGTTCCGCGTATCCGGCATGGATGGTGCTGCGTAGCGAAGATTCCACGCTCTGGCCTTCTCCCAGCCGTTGCAGCAGCCGAGCCAGATCGCTCAAGCCATAAGTGGCGCGGATGTATTCCACGGCAGCCAGGCTTTCCGCATAGGCCACTGAGGCTTCCGCAGAACTGTAATCGTTGAAACCGCCTTCCAACTGATTGAGTGGAATCTGCCTGCCGGAAACGTAAAGCGCAGCAAGGCGCGGGCCGATTGCGCCGGTAGTGGCGCCCTGTTCCAGTTGCGCCACCCCTTCATTCAGCCAGACCGGGGCGCGGTTGTGCGTGATCTGCGCGACAAAAGAATGCGTAAGCTCATGGCGCAGAACGCTGGCCATCTCCGGCGTGACCGATTTGATTCCAGAAATTGGGATGCGGATCTTGCCGTCATTGAGCGCGGCTGTCCATGCCGCAGCGTGCGTCACGTCAAAAAAAGCTTGGTCTGTGTAAAGTGAAACGTAAATATTTCTCGGGAACGAGCCCAGATCATTGCTCAGATCGCGGTAGTCCGATTCAAGAGCATCCAGTATCTGTGTACGAAGCGCATCGGGAGCTTGCGAGCCTTCATAGCGCAAGGTAAAGTGACTGCTCTCCTGTTGGCGGAAGTCGGCTTCTGTCTTGGACTCACGCTCCACGCGCTCCAGCAAGTCGCGGGTCTTATCGTCAGGACGGAGTTCCAGGGATTTTTTCAAGGCCGCGATGGCCTCGCGGTTGTGATCGTTTTTGTAATACGCATATCCGAGCAGCAGAAAGGCGTCTGCCGACTGCGGGCTGACGCGCACTGCCTGTTGCGCTCGCAGCAAAGCTTCCGCGGGCTGGCCCAGCTTGAGCAAAACGGAAGCGTAGCTCTCCAACAAGACGCCGTGATCGGGCAGGAAACCAATGGCGGCCTGGAGATAGCGTGCCGCGGCGGAGTAGTTGAGGCGCTTTTCTTCAAAGTTGGCGGCAATTGAATTAGCAGCGGCGGCGCGCAAAGAGTCGCCTTCCTGCTCGATGGTCTTGATCGCCGAGGCGTCAATCGCGCCGTTGCGGATCACGCGCGAGACCAGGTCTCCCGAGCTGGCCATTTCCTCATGCGCGGGCGGAGCTTCCGGGGCGGCTGCGGCCAGCGATGGAGACGGCCCGTAAACCGGACCCTTTTCAATGCGAACAACAATGGACTTGGGAATGGTCATGGTGTTGTCGCCCAGCGTGTATTCCACGCGACCATTGCGTTCCTGCGCGGAATCGGCCTGGATGCGGTCACCATTCTTCAACACAATGGTGTCCGGCTGCGCGGCGGCGCACAACATGACAAAAGCGCAAAATGTAATAATCGATTTCAAGTGAGAAAAGTCTAAGCGATTATGGCTTGTCTATGAAGCGGGTCTTTATCTTAAGAGTGACGAAGGTACTACTGCTCAGCTTTGCTC
>DASXJO010000678.1:0-2202 GCA_036497385.1 Candidatus Angelobacter sp.
GAGCAGCCCATGCACGGTTATCAGGCCAACCTGGAACTGGAGCGCAGGCAGGTACAGGACTGGGCCGGAGTATCCCGTCCCCAGGTTTATTACTCGCTGGAAAAGCTGGCGCGCCTTAGCTTGATCGCAAAATTCGGCGACCACGAACCCGCGCTCGGCCCGGAACGCCGCATCTTTGCTACAACCGCCAAAGGCAGAGCTGCTTTAGCCGCCGCACTTGAGCGCGAGGACTGGACCAACCAGCGCGATCGGCCACCCTTTCTCACATGGATGGCGCTTTCCTGGCAGGCCTCGCCTGGCACCGTACTGAAACAACTCCAGCGCCGTGAGAAGTTTCTGCAATCCGAACTCGACCGTGAATTGCAAACATTGCGTGCGGTGGAAAAAGAAGTGGGTCACGGATTTCATGAAGCGGTCTGGATGATCAAACTCGTTATCGAACAATTCCGCGCTGAGCTGCGCTGGCTGCGCGAAGTTATGGCTGAGCTCCCGCATCGAGCACCCGCAGCAAATCCGGCGCACGCCAGCAAGAACATCTAGCGCCCTGCAATCTAGCGTTAGCAATGGCGAGCTTCCATATTCCTTCACGCTATACTGCTCAGTTAAAGGAGAAGAATGGCGACCCGCATAAAACTGCTTTTATTTCTTAATCTTTTTTGTTTTCTGGCCGTAGCTTCAGACCAGCACTCCAAGACCGACGATTCTCTTATTCGCGGGGCCATGGAATTTCTTGCCAGTGACGCCATGCAGGGACGCGCCAGCGGGTCGCATGATGAACTGCTCGCCGCCACTTATCTCGCCTCGCAACTGCGCGAAATCGGCATTGCGCCGGCGGGTGACGAAGGCGGCTATATTCAGAACGTCTCCGGCGAGTTCAACTTCTATCGCGAAGGCAAAAAGCAGTGGAACACTCGCAATGTGATTGGCAGACTTGAAGGCCGCGATGACAAATTGAAAGATCAGGTCATCCTTCTTACCGCGCATATGGACCACATTGGCATTGGAAAGCCGGTCAATGGTGACAATATTTACAACGGCGCGGATGACGATGCTTCCGGCTGTGTCGCCGTGCTCCAGCTGGCGCGTGAGCTGGCGCACGAGAAAGCGCCGAAACGCACCGTGCTATTTGTCTTTTTTGGAAGTGAAGAGACCGGCGGACAGGGCAATCAATATTTTCTTCAGCACCCGCCCGTGCCGATCAAGAACATCGTTGCCAACCTGGAATTTGAAATGATCGGCCGCGCTGATACAGCGGTAAAACCCGATGAACTCTGGCTCACCGGCTTTGAGCGCAGTAACCTGGGCCCGGAGTTGGCAAAACATGGCGCCAAGCTGGTGGCCGATCCCCATCCGAAGCAAAACTTCTTTCAGCGCTCGGACAATTACGCCCTGGCCAAGCAAGGCGTCGTGGCTCATACCGTGTCGAGTTTTGGCCTTCACGCTGACTATCATCAGCCCGGCGACGACGTTGCCCACATCGACTTCAACCATATGGAAAGCGCAATTCATTCTATGCTTGGCCCGGTGAAGTGGCTCGCGAATTCCGATTTTAAGCCAGAGTGGATGGAAGGGAAAAGGCCGTGAACCCCTCCCGAAGCGAAGCGAGGGATCCCTTTTTCTGAGATGCACTAGATTTTGAAATTACCCAATTACGAAATTCGCTAATTTGGCTTCTCTCTTTTCTTCCCGCGCAGGATGCGCTCGTCGATGGGCTTGCGGCCTTTGAAGCCTTCTTCCATGCCGTGCCAGAATTCGATTTTTTCTTCACCGTACTTCCAGCACAGCAGGACAATCTCATCGTCCACCGCGCAGGGAAAGTCCAGCAGGCCTATGTCAAGGTCTTTTACCTGCACGCCGATGGCGTCAATTTCCGCCAGCGTGTCCTTGATGTCCTGAAAAGCTTTGTCGCGCTCGGCGCGGCGTCGCGCCACGGCCGGAACGTCCACAAATAGCCCGCCGCTGAGCAGGATCCGGTGCTTCAGGTCAAGCAGCTCTTTTTCCACGGTCTCAATCACGCCCTTGTCGTCCATGGCGCGCTTGATCAGCGACCGCAATACCGGTACCAGAGTCTGCGCCTCTTCCAGCGTGAAAGTTTTTTGTTTTGCCATAGATTATCTTCGCGTCCTGCCTCGCCTCACCGAATGTCCAGCATCCTGTCCAGGGCCACGCGTGACCAGTATTTCACGTCGTCCGGAACCTGGA
>DASXJO010000679.1:0-1741 GCA_036497385.1 Candidatus Angelobacter sp.
CGTGGAGAATCAGGGCATGAGTGACACTCTCCTTTCACGCTTCCTGCGCTACGTCCAGATCGATACGCAGTCGGACGAAACCAGTAAAACTTTTCCGAGCACGTCAGGTCAATTGGTTCTGCTGGAGATGCTGAAGCAGGAGCTGAGTGAACTCGGTGCGGCGGACGTGCAGATGACGAAGCACGGATATGTCATGGCCAGCATCCCCGCCAACACGCGCAAAGCCCGCGTGCCGACACTGGCCTTTCTCGCCCATGTGGACACGGCGCCGGACTGCTCGGGTAAAAAAGTGAAACCGATCGTTCATCGCAAATACGATGGACGCGTCATGAAGTTTCCGGATAAACCGGGCCTGACTCTTGATCCCGCAACGTCGCCGGAGTTACGAACGGCCATTGGAAAAGACATCGTGACCGCCAGCGGCACGACGTTGCTCGGCTCCGACGACAAATCGGGCGTCGCGGTGATCATGACTTTGGTCGAGCGGTTGCTCCGGGAGACAAAACGGAAACACGGACTGATTCGAGTTTGCTTCACGCCCGATGAAGAGATCGGCCGTGGTGTGGACAAACTCGATCTGCGCATGCTCGGAGCCCATGTTGCTTACACGCTGGACGGCGGTCCACCAGGGGAGATTTGCTGGGAAACCTTTTCTGGCGATGCGGCCGAAGTCATCATCGATGGCATCACCACGCATACGATGGAGGCAAAGGCCAAAGGGATGGTGAACGCGGCCTATCTGGCGGGCAAACTTCTGGCAGCGCTGCCGCGCGAACGCTGCGCGCCGGAGACAACCGACGGGCGGGACGGATTCATTCACCCCATCCACGTCGAAGGCCGGACCGAGCGGACCGTCGTGAAATTTCTCCTGCGCGACTTCGAGCTCAAGGGGCTGGCGGACAAGGGCAAAATATTGCGTGGCCTTTGCCGGGGATTACAAGCTAGCGAACCGCGGGCGCGCGTCCGCTGCAAGCTCCGCAAACAATATCGCAACATGGCTTACTGGTTGCGCAAGGACATGCGCCCGGTTGAGCTGGCTCGGGAGGCGTTCGTGGTCGCGGGACTCAAACCCCATGATCACGTCATCCGTGGCGGGACCGATGGCTCACGCCTGACCGAGCTCGGCCTTCCGACCCCAAATCTGTTTTGCGGTGAGCACAACGCGCATGGTCCGCTCGAATGGGTTGCGGTGCAGGACATGGAGTCGGCCGTAACCGCCTGTACTTATCTGGCTGAGTTATGGGACGGAAAAAGCTGATTTGCTGCGTGTCATCCGCGTAATGACACAAGCCGCGTGGAGCGAAGCGATTTACGCGGCTTGCACGCAACTGGCGGAGTTGTGGGAACGAAAAAGCTAAATTTGGCAAGCCGCGTGGAGTGAAGCGATTTACGCGGCCTGCACGCAACTGACGGAGTTGTGGGAACGAAAAAGCTAAAATTGGCGAGCCGCGTGGATTGAAGCGATTTACGCGGCCTGCGCCCACCTCGCAGCGTTGTGGGAAAGAAAAGGCTGAGTTGAATTTCTCCCTACGTTCTAGGACTCCAAATCTCGCCAGCTCACTATCTCCTGGCTGCAAGATTTGTTGACTGATCCATTTTTCATTTTTACGTGCTCTCTGGTGGCACGACGCCCTAACCAAGTCTGGGTCACTGACGTCACTGCGTGCTCACCGCTCAAGGCTGGTTATAGCCGGTGGCCGTTCTGGATATCTTTAGCCGGCGCGTAATCGGTTGGGCCATG
>DASXJO010000680.1:0-3333 GCA_036497385.1 Candidatus Angelobacter sp.
CTGCCCAGCTCACAGGCCCGCGCCGCAAGAGCGCGCGTCTTGAAGAACCGGCCGGCCCAAAGCCATTTGTCGATGCGTACGGAAGGCATGAAGGTATTGTCCTATAAGATCTGTTTTCCTGTACCACCGTTCTCCTGTACCACAGCCGCACTGCTATTTTCGGGCGAACCTCAGCCAATGTCGGCCTTCGCGCTCACTCGGCAACTGCCTACTTTGCCAGTTGCTGTGACCCAACAAATCAGTGATTCTCGTCCCACTGATCGGCTTTGATCGCCAGCAGTCGTCAGTTGTCTGGGTCTGCCCGTGGACTTGCACGAGGAGGTTGCCGTGAGATCAATCCTTGTTGAACGAATCGAAGCTGAAAGAATCAAATGTCCAGCCGGTCTCTTGCGTCCGAAAACGAGATTCTGCATCCTTAGAACCGCTCTCACCAGCCTTTTGATCCTTAGCTTCTTTGCTCGGGGGTATTGCCAGACGGCAAGCACTCCGCCCCGACCTAAAGTAGGTTTGGTGTTGGAGGGCGGAAGTGCTCTGGGGTTGGCCCATATCGGAGTCATAGAGTGGCTGGAGGACCATCGGGTCCCGGTGAACTACGTGGCTGGAACCAGCATGGGCGCTCTGGTAGGTGGGCTCTATGCAACCGGTCACTCATCCTCGGAAGTGAAAGCACTAATCAAGACGATCGACTGGGATCGGGTATTGGCAGGTCAAACTCCTTACAAGAACCTTTCTTTTCGCCGCAAAGAGGACGCCACGGAATACCCCAATCGTCTGGAGTTCGGCCTCAGAGAAGGGCTGGAGTTCCCGGAAGGATTTAATTCTGGCCAGGAAGTCATGATGATCCTGGATCGGGTTGCACTACCATACTCCAGCATCAAGGACTTCAACGATCTTCCCACTCCATTTGCCTGCGTCTCCACGAACCTGGTGACAAATCAACCCTACGTTTTTCGCCGGGGATCACTTTCGCTTGCGCTGCGTGCCACCATGTCACTGCCGGGAATCTTCGATCCTATAAGGTCGGACGGACAGATCCTCGCTGACGGCGGCCTGATGGACAATCTCCCAGTGGACGTGGCTAAAAGCATGGGGGCCGAGGTGACGATCGCGGTTCACCTTGAAACCGGCAAAATAGATCCCAAGGAATCGATGTCTTCTTTTGGAGTGCTGGGCCGCTCCATCAGTGTTGTAATTGCGGCCAATGAGCTCCGCTCTATGGAAAAAGCGGACATGCTTATCTCTATTCCGCTCGAGAAGTTTAGTTCAATGCAATACAACCGGGGCGAGGAGCTTATTAAGGCCGGCTATGCAGCGGCGGAATCTAAGGCCGCAGTGCTCAGGACCCTTAGCGTCGATGAGCCGACCTGGCAAGCTTATCTGGCGCAGCGCGCGGCGCGCCGCCTCACCGCTCCTGTTCCTCAGTTTGTGGAAGTGGTTGGAACCAGCCATGAACTAGAGAATGCGATCAAAGCTGATCTAAAAGACGACATTGGCAAACCGGTTGAACCGGCAGCCTTAAACGAACAGTTATTGGATATGAAAGGGGAAGGACGCTTTTCAAGCTTTAGCTACCAGATGACAAATCGAGACAACAAGTCCGGCCTGCTGATCACTGCCACGGAAAAAACCTATTCGCCGCCAATTGTGCAACCGCTTCTTCTGTTAGGTGGTTCAAATTTCAGCGGCGTTGATTTCAGCGCGGGCGCGCGTGTTACCTTCCTGGATTTTGGCAGCTACCGGGCCGAACTGCGTAATGACTTGATCATTGGGTCGCACTATGGCATCTACAGCCAGTATTACCGTCCATTCAATACCAGCAGCAAGTGGTTCATAGCGCCGGCTGCGTTCGCCAGCTACCTGCAATATCCTATCTATAGCAAAGATGTTTTTCTTGCCCAGTACAGCAAGAACTCCGTGGGGGGAGGCCTTGAAGTTGGTTATGAGTTCGGACGTGCTGCGCAACTCACTTTGGGTTACACCGGTGCCAAGGAGAGTCTCGTGCCAAAGGTCGGGGACAAAACTGTTCTCCCTAATGTCTCCGGCCGTTTCGGCGAAACCAAGCTTCGTTTTGCACTGGATGAGGTAGACAATCCGGTCATCCCTCGCACTGGAGAGTACATGGACGTGAGTGCCTCATGGATGGATGCGAACCCCGGAGCAGCTCACTCATTTCCGACGGTTGAAGGCGGAGCGCATAAATTCATAAAGCTGGATGGGCGCTCTTCGGTCTACTTTGGCGCGAAGGGAGGAACTACATTCGGCAATCAGCTGGTGGGGGTACCCCTGTTTTCATTGGGTGGCCCGGAGATATTTGAGGCTTACGGTGAAAACGAATTGCTAACCGACCAGTATTACATTTTCCAGGCCGGGTATCTTCGCAAAGTAGCCAAGTTTCCGGTCCTGCTCGGCGAGGGTCTCTATTTCAACACGCTGGTGGAAGCGGGCAGGGTCTTCGCCCCGCCGTTTAAGTCACAAACGCCAGGCGATGTGATTGCCGCACTCGTGGCCAATACAATATTCGGGCCGATAGAGTTCGGCGGCGCGGTTGGAGCGGCGGGGCATCGCCGCGTGTTCTTCAAATTGGGCCGGATATTCTAACGTCCAACAAGAAAACGGGCTGGCATATTGCCAGCCCTCAAGTGTTCTGTATACCGTCGCGTTCGCGTTAAGGTGTAACGGTCAATGTACCGTTCGAGATTGACACTGCATAATTGCTGATTTTGCCGGATCCGTCCTTCAGCGTGGGAACGATTGGATATGTTCCCGCCTGGCTGCCGGTGGTGGCTGGGCTGTCCTGGGTTGCGGTAATGTCCTCACCATTTTTGACTCCCTGGACCGTGCCGGTGAAGGTGGGGTTGGGTTGTCCAGCGGTGCGCGCCGTGTCATCGGCGATGACGAGCAGCGGCGCAGGTGTAACCGTTAGAGTGCCGTTGTTGATGATCACGGTGTAGTTGCTCAGTTTGCCATCCGGATCAACCAGGGTAGGAACGATCAGGTAATCTCCTACCGGGCTGCTGGAAGCGGCAACGGTGCTGAAAATCGCCGTGATGTTGTCACCAGTCCTGAGGCCAGTGATGGTTGCGGCAAATTCCGGGTTTGGATCACCATAGAACCGGCCGGAATTGATCGCAGTCACCACAAGCGTTGCTGTTTGCGCGTGCGCGGCCACAGAACTAGCCAGCATGGCCAGCAGCAGGGCCGTGACGAACAAGGTGACGGAGTTCGAACGTTTACTCCTGCTGGTGGGCAGGAGAGTGGTGGTAGTGTTCTTCAGGGCGTTCATATTCTTATTTGTTCTCCCGAATGTCTCAGATGAGACGGACAACACGCGAT
>DASXJO010000681.1:0-2113 GCA_036497385.1 Candidatus Angelobacter sp.
ACCCAGAAAGTGACGGCCGCGGTGAGCAAAAGTATGCGCGGATCAAGCGAGCCCCGCACTGCGATCCATGCTGCCGCCGGCGCGATCCCCAGTGCGAAACCTAAGACCAGATGCGACCAGCGCGTCCATCGCTTGGTGTAGGAATAGAGCAGCAGGACCGCCAGCGCTACGGGTGAAAGCAGAAAAGCCAACCGGTTCAGCTCCCACGCGGCCAACACAAAAATTGCAGACGACACAATCACGAAGCTTGTAACAAAATTTCGCGTGAGCGCTCCAGCGGGTAGAGCGCGGGTGCGTGTCCGAGGATTGGCGGCGTCGATTGACACGTCGGCAAGCCGATTGAAAGACATTGCCGCCGAGCGTGCCGACACCATGGCAATAATGATCCAAATAATCTGATGTGGAGTGGGAACGCCGCGTGCTGCCAGCATCGCTCCGCACAGCGCAAATGGAAGCGCAAATATGGAGTGCTCCCACTTGATCATCTCCAGCGTGACGCCCAGATTTTTCAACAGGGGCACATTGTATTGTAAAAGAAATCAATAGCCAGCGGCTCCGATCAGCGGCACGAAGCGGCAACCTTCAATCACTTCTACCACCGGCATACCGGCCTGCTTGCGCACCAGTTGCAAGTCCTGGGAATGCTGCGATCCCACCGGAATGACCATCCTTCCATCTTCCGCCAGCTGCTCAAAGAGGCTGCGTGGAATTGCAGGGGCGGCTGCGGAAACCAGAATCGCGTCATACGGCGAAAATTCAACTAGCCCATAACTTCCGTCGCCTACAACTACTTTTACGTTGTTGATCCCAAGCTTATCCAAAGCTGCTTCCGAGCTCGCCGCCAGCGCGGAATGGCGTTCAATCGAGTACACCAATCGCCCGAGAGTCGCAAGCAATGCGGTTTGAAATCCCGAGCCAGTGCCAACCTCGAGCACCGATTCAGTTCCTTGCAAATTCAGAGCCTGTAGAGAAGCTGCAACAATGAAGGGCTGCGAAATGGTCTGGCTCTCGCCAATTGGAATGGGATGATCTTCGTAGGCCTGCGACTTATATTCTTCGGAAACGAACTCATGGCGCGGAATTCGCAACATGGCGTCGAGAACACGCTCGTCGCGAATGCCACGGCCGCGCAGTTGCGCTTCCACCATGCGGCGGCGAGTATCAAAATAGGGATCGGATTGCGCAGGGTTGAAAATTGCCATCAGGTCCTCTTGGATGCCAGCCCGGGTTCACAGGTGCAAACCGACTAACGCTTGCGGCGACGGATTTTCACGTCGAAGCTGACCACACCATTCTGATCGCGAATGGCAACGATAGAAACATTTTTCGACAGGTTGTACTCTGCGCGAATGATCTGTTGCGACGTTTGCGACACGTCTGTGGTGTAGGAGACTGTGAGGTTATCTTTTACTTGCTGCTCAATGGTCACCGCCGGCCCGCTTTGAGTGATGGTCGAAGTCTCTGAGGACAAGCCCTGCGGATCGATTTTGATGCGGCTGTTGCCGAACAGCCGTTGTGCCCGGTTATTCAGGGTTGCGTTCAAAGCCGCCGCCAGCAAGGCGCTTGAGGCTTGTTGGTTAAAGGCGGACTGGTTGGTCTGCTGAAGCTGCGCCGATTCTTCAGTAGTCTGTCCGAAGGCAAGCAGCGCAATAATGTCTGCGGTCGGTAATGGCGGATCAGAGCGATAGTTTACCTTCAAACCATTGGGCTTGCTGATGTCTCCGGTCAGCGAAAGGGTCACGTCATAGTCACGTATGCGAGTGACTGCCTCCAGATCCAGAAACGGAGTGGTGACTGCCGGGTTGGTAAATGAAACTCCACCACGCTCCAGACGATACTTGGTGCCGTTGAAATAAGCTTCGCCTTCGAAAACGTCAGCCCGGCCCAACAGAATGGGCTTTGCGGCACTTCCGCGCAGCCGCATATCCGCTGACCCCTGCAGTCGAATCACGCTGGTCTGCATCTGCAGCTCAGGCGTGGTGGCGAGGTGAATATCCAACCGAATTTTGTTCAGCACCGGATCAGTCTGCGGAAGACTTGAGACTTGGGCTGTGCGCTCCAGGTAAGCTGCGAAATCGAATCCTGGCGTGAACCCAAGTTTGTTGACCGTAAT
>DASXJO010000682.1:0-7076 GCA_036497385.1 Candidatus Angelobacter sp.
GCAAGAAAAGCTTCGGCCCTGGCGCGATTGAAGCGCGGATGCACGCCGGCAACGTAGTCGAGCGCCTGGGAAACTTTGATCCAGCGCGGCAGGACGGCGACATCGGCAATGAAGCAGACATCGCGCATGAGCTGGTCGCGTGCCGTCCAGGGATCGCGTCCCAGTACGCGCAGTTCTCCCTGATATGGAGTGAGGCCGAGAATCGCATTGAGCGCGGTGGTTTTACCTGCGCCGTTGGGACCGATGAGCCCGAGAATGCGGCCTTCTTCGACGCGCAAATTAATGCCATCCAGCGCAATGGTTTTTCCGAACGATTTACGGAGACCGCGAGCTTCTATGCAGGCCATAGCTTCAGCGCTCCTCTTTTTTTGTGGGATTTAAGCCGGAGGGATTCGAGTCGGCACTTTTTTGCGGGCCGTCATGGGATACGACATCGGAAGACGCCGGACGATTTGCGCCGTTCAGAAGGTCTTCCGCGTTGAGGCCGAGCCGCTGAATGGTCGAATGGATTCGGGGCCAATCTTCCGCCAGAAACTTTTGCCGTTCACCCTGCAGCAACAATTTGCGCGCGCCGGGATTGACGAACATCCCCAGGCCGCGCCGGGTTTCAACCAAGCCGTCATCCACCAGTTGCTGATATCCCTTGAGGACCGTGAGTGGATTTACGCGATATTCTGCCGCGACAGTGCGCACCGAGGGCAGCGGATCGCCCTCTTTGAGCACGCCGTCCAGGATCATCGCGACCACCCGGTCGCGAAGCTGGCGGTAAATCGGCTGACTGTCATTCCACTCACGATCCATCAGGGTTCCTGTTATTTCTGTGAGATTTCCGCTTGTTTGCTTACGCGCTGCAAGTCCATGTGGGCGCGCATGAGCTTGTCGCCCTTCATCTTAAAGGTCCAGTCCTCGGTATGATGGTTCGCGTCGATAAAAGTGAATACCGCGTGTTCCATATGGCCGTATTGCGTGTTGCCGGCGATGTCAAGAAAGTCAAATTCCACGGTCTTTCCGTCCGGCGACACCCGGGCAGCCATACGAGGCCGGTTTCCTGCGTCACAATAATGCGTGAGGATCAGACGATCATTATCCAGGTAGAACATGGTAACCGGATGGTCATACTTGGTGGGATCGTCTTTTCCGGTCTCGCCCATCTCATGAACAAGCGCGTTGCCGCGGGAGGTCACGCGCAGTGTGACATCCCCCATGGCGCCATTGCCCATTTCTTTCACGGGCGGGTCTGTGGTGATGGAAGCATGCCACGATCCGGCGAGAGTTTTAAGTTGATCGAAAGATTTCTGCGCGTCCGATTTTGGCGCGTCGGACGGGGCAGCAGCATGCTTGTGCGCGTCAGACTGGGCAAAAGCAAAAGTTGAGATCGATAACAGAACGAGAGAAAGCAGAGTGCGAAGCGATTTCATGTGAATCCTCCTTCAAGCGGCTGGCCGCTGTACAGTGTTATAGTTGACTATAACTGTAAATCTGTCAAGAAGACTTCTGCTGATGGACGCTATACGCTTGGAAAGAAGGGGAATTTTGTTGTTGAGAAGCAAATCGGTTTGTTGAGGAGCAATTTGGTTCAGGTTCAAAATTCACGGATGGAGTGATTTTCCTCCGACCATTAACCACTGCGGAGATTGCGCGAATTACTTTCGTCACCCACTTTCGGGCTCTTACCAACCGGGTTTGCTCGTGATAAAAAAACAGTTAACGATCTGCCGCTTCGTGTTTTCATCCGTCTCCCCTGACAACTTTTGCAGTTGAACCATTTACCGGAATAAGCCGGAGGGGTCGGGGTGATCTTGATGCGCTATGTTAGGTTCTTTTTCTCAATTGCCGCTCTTGCTGCGCTCAGCGCATGCAGCGGCACTCGCTCTCTGAGTGTCGGCACCAATCCTAATAGCCTTTCTAGTGTTGCCGACCACACGGTTGCCGGCCGTGCGATCTCGAAAGAGACGCCTTTGGCCACCGTACGACCCGTCGCAAAGATTACTTCTGCTTCCCCGGCTGACAAACTGATAGCGCTTACGTTTGACGATGGTCCCCGGCCTTATGTGCTGTTCGGCAGCAAGGAGAGCAATCGCGGTCCGGGGCTGGCGGATATTCTGGACCAGAACGGCGTGAAGGCGACGTTTTTTGTTGTCGGCTGGCGGCTGACGCCTAAGACATGGGGCGAGCCCAGGCACGAAGAAAATATCGGCGTTAGCTGCGTTGACGCGGCGGAGCAACTGATCCGGCGCGGCCATGAGCTGGAAGACCATACGTATAGCCATCTGGAGCTGCGCACGGCAGAAAAGAAAAACGGCGAGCAGTGGGTGATGCATGACGTTGATCGCGGGGCGCAGGCCATCAAAGCCGTTACCGGCACGCAGCCCCGGTATGTACGCCCTCCGGATTGGATCCTGACCGACGACGCGCGGCGCGACCTGCAGAAGCAGGGCTATCGTGTGCTGACTATTTCGCAAGAAAATCCGATGGCGCTGCGCGACGTGAACTCGCTTGACTATCTATGCGCCGGCAAAGCCGTGGGATGTCCTAAGCCGTCTCTGCCCGACGCAGTGTTGCAGCAGATAGAGCAGCGCGAGAAACGCGGGGTGTACACGCACATCCTGGCCTTCCATGAGCTCTCGACAACCGCAGCCATCATGCCGCGGCTGATCAGCGACCTGAAAGCAAGAGGCTACCGTTTTGTGACGTTGACGGAGTACATGAAGCTGGTTGAGTCGAAGTCTGGTGAGACGGTGAAGCAGACGGCGGCAGTGACGAAACCGACCAGATTTTAACTGAAAACGTTTGTTTTACGACACGAGGTTCGACTAGATTTCCACGATGCGTCTGTTTTCGTTTGCCGTTGCAATCGTCATCAGTTTTGGAATTGGCGCGTGGGGGATTTCACGGCTTCTCCCCGAGACATCGCCTACCTGGGTAGGTGTGACGCTCTCTATACTGTGGTTGATCCTGCTCATTTCTGCGGTCATGCTAATAAGCAACAAGTCGCGCAGAAAGGTTGAAGACCAGCGCCGACTGCTTGGTTATGGCCTACTTGCTGCTGTTTTGATGGCGTCCTTCTTGGTGCCGCTTTTCGTGCACAGAGTTAGCTTTCCGAAGTGGCTTGCGGAGGCAGTTCTCGTCGCAATCGCTGGAGCGGTGTTTCTGTTATCGAAGTACTTGGAACGACGAAAGTCGGAACGCCAAAATAACGGCGTAAGATCGTTACGCTCACGATCGAAATGACTAGCTGCCGTCGAGATTTGAGCCAGCCGCTACACCTTCACGAAAATCTTTTTTCGGTACATGCCCCATGCGACCAACGTCCACAATGCCACATAGCAGAGGGCGAAGGCCAAGGACGCATTCTTTTCTTGCGCCAGCGGGGCGAACCAGTGCTCATATATCCACGTCTGCAAGGTGATGGAATTTCCAGCGTCAGATAGTTTAATGATCGACCAAAGCTTGCCCACGAAGGTGGAGAGCGCGTAAGCCACAATGGCGTTTGATCCCAACCATAGGAATGGAGCGGGCCACGCATGCCAGCCGCGCATCTCAATGAGCCACCAGCAGAGCGCCAGCAGAAGGCATGCGGCACCGGCGGTAAAGAGCACGTAGGAACTCGTCCACAGCGGCTTGGAGATGGGGAAAAAGGGATGCCACGCGTAACCGGCGGCCACACCCGCGACTCCAGCGATCAGAAGGCCGCGCAGTTTTTGCGAGAGGGTTGAGGCTCCGCGCAGAAATTCTCCTGCCAGAGCCCCCAGCAGCGTGGTGGCGATCGCGGGAAGCGTGCTCAGCAGACCTTCGGGGTCGAAATCGCGGCGGTAGAGATGGCCGAGCATCAGCTTGCGATCAATGAATCCGGCCAGCGTGCAATGTTGCGTCTGCATCTGCACAAACCACGCAGCGTGATCGCATCCCGGAACCGGGACGAACCGAGTAACGGCGTAGTAGCCGGCGAGCAGTCCGGCAATCCAAAGAATGCGGCCGCGAGTTGAGGTCCACAGCGTAATGACCGACGCGCACAGATACACCACGGCGATGCGCTGCAAGACTCCGGGATAGCGCATGTGGGAAAAGTCGGCGTAGGGAAGGATGCGAATGGCGTAGCCGATCAGAAGAATCAGCACGCTCCGCCGGGCCGCGTGCTTCATAAGCGACTGCCGCGAGTCGCCACGCGCGCGCCTCGCCGCAAACGACAGCACCATGGACGCGCCGACGATAAACAGGAAGAAAGGAAATATCAGGTCGGTGGGGGTCCATCCGTTTGCGTCCACCCAGGCCTTTCCCGGATACCAGCCCGAGGGGTGGGCGGTCATCAGCTCGTCGGCATGCTCAAGTGGCCAATAAGAAGCTGAGCCGGGGTTGTTTACCAGGATCATGCCGGCGATGGTGAGCCCGCGGAAGACATCGAGCGATTCGAGGCGCAGGCGGGTGGCTTGAGGGATGATGCTGATTGCCTTGCGATCAGTGATCGTGTTGTGTATCGAGGTGGCCATGCTGTGTGGTGATTGTAGAACAGGTGTCCCGGCTGTTCAGGTTACGGCGGACCAAGGCGGATTGGCTAGATCGCGCGTGGTCGAAAACGCCTCCCCTTCTGCCGCAGATTTCCGCAGATGTGCGCTGATCAAAAAGCAAAGGCCTTTACCACAGAGGACGCAGAGGAACACATCGGATCGGGTGATCGCCGTGATCTGGTGATCGGGTGATCTCAAAGAACACCTTTACCGCGGATTGGCGCGGATGAACGCGGATAAGCAAACCTTTTTTACCACAGGGGGCACAGAGGAACACTGAGGAGATCAGGGTCCGACAGTTCCAGATCGGAACAGAGCTGCACCTTTGACTGGGCAGATGTGCAGGCGGGGAAGCAGCTGATCCCCTGAGGGTTACGGTCTATCCCAGGGATTTCCCAAGTGTCCGAAAATGGGATACCCTCAGCTTACGTATCGCTGTTGGCTGCGTCCAAGTAATTGCAAGGAGAAGGGATTACAGAGGACAGAATAGATGCCGGCCGACTCAGCAATTCTAAGGGTGACGGTTGGCGCGAGCGGTGGTACAAGAAGCTCCCATTCTTCCGGAGAGATGGTGAGTCAAGCCCTAAGTCGAATCAACGACAGTGAGCTGATACGCGCCGCTCAGCGCGGAGACCGCACAGCTTTCGAGACACTGGTGCGCCAGTATGACCAGGCCGTGCTGCGCCTGGCCATGCATCTGACTGGATCGGATGCCGACGCGCATGACATCTATCAGGAAGCCTTTCTCAAAGCCTATCGGCATATTGGCAACTTCAGGTTTGAATGCTCGTTTTATACCTGGATTTACAGGATCGTAACGAACTTGTGCCTGGACCATCTGAGAAAACGGCAGACGCGCAAAGAAGATCCGCAGATGGTGATGGATTCCAGCGGCCAGCCGATAGATGTTTTGGAGCGTGTGTCCGATGACCGGTCTGGCGCGAATCCTGAACGCGATTTGATGCGTCGAGAGTTGGGAGCAAAGATCAACCAGGCGCTTACAAAACTGACTCCGCGCGAACGCATGGTTTTTGAGCTGAAACATTATCAAGGCCTCAGGCTGCGGACTATTGGCGAGATGTTGAACACAACGGAAGAGACCGCCAAGAACACGCTCTTTAGAGCGACACAGAAGTTGCGAGGAGCGTTGGGGCCGATGAGGTGAGAGGGGCGGTAGTTAGGAATTGGTATCTAGCTGGTTTGGAAGATACGAGCAGTCAGTGAGCAGCAGGTGGATTGTGCAGGCGCTGAAGTTCGGGGATTTTTAGGCTGTATGGCACGCGTAAACGCGTGCCCTGATACAAAGCTGGCAATCTGGGAACCATGCTTTTATGAGTGTTGTTGTTTTTCAAAAAACACAAGGTCCTTCCGGCCTACTCGCACGCTGAAAAATTCGCGTGCTCGTCAACGGCCGTCAGGATGACGAATCGAGAAGTTTGGGACAGTTTAAGAGTTGCGATAGGAACAAAATCATGAATTGCGATTGGACCAAAGAAAACGTTGTTTTATATATTTACGGCGAACTGGCTGACGACGCCAAGTTTGAGTATGAACAGCATGTGCGGCATTGCCTCGGATGCAAGCGCGAACTGGAAACAGCACTTGCATTCAAAGATGTCATGGCCGCGGCGCCGCTAAAGGATGTTTCTCCTAGTTTTTTGGCGGCCAACAGAATGCAATTGCAGGAAGCGCTGGAGCACGCGGAGCAATCGCGCAATATTTTTAGCTCGTTCATTTTTGACGCGACGGGATGGTTCCACCAGATCAAGCTTGCTCCGGCGATGACCGCCGCGCTGTTGATTCTCGGCTTTGTGGGCGGCGTGGGCACAACCTACAAGATGATGGAAGCAAAGAGACCTCCGGTCACGGCGAGTGTCGGCAGCACTCCGATTGATGTTCCGGCGGAGGCGAACATTGGCTCAATTGAATCGATAACGCCGAGCGCGAATTCCAATCAGGTCCAAATCAAATACAACACGTTGCAGCCGCAGATATTGAACGGATCGAGCGATGATCCGCGCATACGGCAATTGCTGGTGCTGGCGGCGCGTAACACGCGCAATCCCGCGATTGCGCTGGATTCCATTGACGTGCTGACGCATGGCTCAGAAGATGACGCGGTGCGCGAAGTGTTAATCGAAGCTTTGAGGTATGACAAGAATCCCGGCGTGCGTTTGAAGTCACTGGACGCGCTGAAAGGCTATGTCCGTGACGATGTACACGTGCGCGACGCGGTGGTAGAAGCTTTGCTGCATGACAACAATGCCGGGGTGCGCCAGGAAGCCATTAGCCTGCTGGACGCGGTGAAAGCCGATAGCAGCGTGCGCTCTGCCTTGACTGTGCTGGCCGAGCGCGACCCGAACAAGTTTATCCGTGACGAGTCAAAGAGATATCTGGCAAGCATGCCGCACCTGGATTAGGGCAGCAATTACCAATTTGCAGCTGGCAATTAGCTTTGTTTGAAGGATGAAGGCGACTTGGAATCGGAAGGGGAAGGTTTGTAGCGCTTACGAATGCGCTGATCGAAAGAGAAGAACCAGGAACGATGAAAAAGCATCTCCAACTCGCGAC
>DASXJO010000683.1:0-10367 GCA_036497385.1 Candidatus Angelobacter sp.
CCACACGGTAATAAGGCTGCTTGCGCGCACCAATGCGCGCTAATCGAATCATTAGCACAGTTGCACTGAATCCTTTCCTGGTTGACGCCCAGACAAACTGGGCAAGTTGTTATTATCGCGTAAGTTGCGGGGATTGGCAAGGCGGGCGGCGGCGCGAAACGGGTTTGGGGTCGCTGGCGGTTGCAGTTGGCGGAGGGGCGGCATGCCCGCCTTTTCTTGTTTATCCACCCGACGGTAAGATTCAATCTCCCTATCCCCATCACCTTCTCTCCCGATCTCCTTATCCGGTAGATGGCACACTCGAAGTGGCCACAAAGCTGGCTTACGTCCTGCGAGTAGCGATGAGCAACGTGGCCAACCACCCAAACCCAATCCAAATCGGCAGAGGGTCGCAAAATGAAAGTCATTGCTTGCAGCTGATTTTTCTGGCCAAAAGCTAAGAGGGAATAGCCAAAAGACGATTTTCAAATATCTATCACTACTCACATCCTGAGGCGCAGCTCATCCTAGCGTCACTATAGCGAGTCAAGAGCGAAATTCCGCTGCTTGCGAAATTCCGCTCAATCTTTCCCGCGCCTGTCTCATTAGTGACTTCCAATCTTGTCGGGGAATTCCCGTTTCGGGACGCATATAGTTTTGTGTGAGAACAACATTGACTTTCGCTTGCGGCGATACCTACCATCGCAAGCGAAAGGAAATTATGCCGCCACAAGCCGTTCCGCCGATCACGAAAATCGCCAAGGCCCAAGAGCAGCACATGCTCTTACTGTTCGTCCCGCTCAATTCCCAACTGGTTCCGCCACCGTCCGTGAGTTCGTTCCAAAGCATTTTTATGGAAGCAGCGGCGGCTGATCCTCGCGCCGCCACCGGCGTTCATTTCTTCATGTTTTATCTCATGCGTGCCGGCGACAAATCGCGCATTGTTGTTCCTACCTTCCAGCCTGCTCCGGCAGGCCCCAGCGGTGTGCCCAAGGATCTGCTTGTGGTTCTCTCGATCTATGACGCGGATTTCGAGCCCTACATCGGGTCTTTTCTCGCCGATCCCAAAATTGTGCAAGGCCTGAACACGCTGATGCTGGCCATGGATGAGAGCGGCATTGTGCCAGACACTGATCCGACGTCCGCCAAATATATCAGCCAGCACGGAGGCGTTGTGAAGAACGCGGCGTCATTCTATCAGCTCCTCATGCGCTACAACTTCGCCGATCCAACCGTCCCGGCAGTTGGCCCCGGTGGGGTGGAAAATCCACCGGCTAAGCCGTGGCCTTATGTTCTTGGAGCTACTTTCCCCGGTCTTACCATTGGCATGTTTCTCAAGACGGCTGGCGGATATCCCAATGCGCAGCAACTCTGGCCGGCTCCAAGCGAGGCTCCCAAAATTTACTTCGAGCCTTCCACTCCGCCATCTTAGGAGTTATTCCTCAGTTCGAAGTTACCGATGAAAGCCCCGGTCCCGATGCGTGCCCGGGTCCGGGACAACTTTGTTTTGCTGCGCGCAGGAGTCAATTGTTTTCATGAAGCAAAAAATCCCATCCGGCGTAACCCACATCAACCTGCCTGATATTCAGGGACTGCTGTTGCGCGGCTACAAGGGTTTTGATTATATCCGCCACATGATTTTCAGAATCGATGACATCAAAGGCATCCAAGCGCTGTGCAAGGCGCTGCTGCCGCACAGCGGTTCGCCGGTCGTGATCACCGATTCAACCACTTGGCCAGTCACCACGGCAAAACCGGCATATCGGCTGAATATTGCTCTTACCAGCACAGGCGTTACCAAGATCGTGGGCAATGCGAACTATGGTGCGGTCGCCAATGCCAGTTCAACACTGTTTTCACTCTTTACCCCAGGAGCTGTTGCCGATGCGCCCAATATCGGCGACGTTGGGACAAACGATCCAAAAAACTGGTGGCCTAAGCCAGGCTGGCAGCTTACAACGGCGCCGAAACTGGATCAGGATTTTGACTTTGTCTTGAGCCTGTATGCCCGAACTCCTGCGGGCCGCGAGTTCTACTGCGAAATGCTGTCATCAATGGTCTCCGCTGGCGCTGCCGAATTGACCTTCCAGCAAGACTCTGACCCCTTGCCCGCAGGACCCGAAGTTATTCATTTCGGTTATCAGGACGGTATCTCACAACCCCGAATCGATGGTGCGCCGGGCGGGACAGTAGAATCCGCCCCGCCGGGCACACCGCCAGGCGCGTTGCTGAGCCTGGCTTCCGCCAAGCCCGGCGACGATCCCGATGATCGGCCCAAAGTGCCTTCCTGGAACTTCATCATCGAAGACGGCGCTGCCCCGAATTACAACGCTCATCCATTCCTCGTCAATGGCTCGTTTGGCGCTTTTCGGTTGCTCTATCAGGACGTTCAAAAATTCGAAGCGCTTATCGCAAGCCAACCTGATCCGGAAAAGCTTGCTGCCAAGATGTGCGGCCGCTGGCGCGATGGCACACCGCTTGAAGTTTCTCCGGAGAAACCGGACCCATCATTCAAGGGATTCGATCTCACGAATTTCCAGTACCTCAGCCCATCTCAGCATCAGCGCGGCCCCAAGCCCGAACCGGATACAGGACAAGTATGTCCGTATGCGGCGCACATTCGCCGCACCAACCCGCGTGATGATACGAATGTTCTGGGAAATGCCGGGGAGGGCAACGCAGATGCGGTGCAACATCGTATTCTTCGCCGCGCCAGGCCCTATGGTCCTGCTTATGTGCCTGGTGAACAAGCCGACCGCGGCCTCGTGGGCTATTTCATCGGAGCCAATCTCACGGCGCAGTTTCACTTTCTCATGCAGACCTGGATGATCGCCGGGGGCTTTGCTCCTCTCACTGACGGCAGTCCAAACCAGAGTGGGTATGATTCTCTGTTTGGTCCCTCACCCGCGCCGCCGCCGCCCCCGGTGGGCTCAAGTTCCTTTGAATATTGCACGACGAACGATCCTAGCGACCCGAGCAGTTATACAACTGTGCCCACTCCCCCGAGTGCCATGCCCCAGCTTGTTGTCACTAAAGGCGGACTCTACGTCTTCTTTCCCAGCATCACCGCGTTGGCTCTGATGGCGGAGGGCAAGATCACATCGTGAACGCGAGCTTTGCGGCTTTAGACACTCGAAGCTCTGTTACAGATCAGATCCGTCCTACACTACTCTGGTCCTCATCGAATGCCCCAGAGGAAGGTGCGGGCAAGCAAGCGCCACCCAGAAGGAGCAAATCATGGAACGTCTTGAGGCGCATAGAGCCTTCTTTGCCAGTTTAATCACGGCACAGGCAGGCGTGCCCAGCGGACGGCTCAAAGATGCCTTTGCCGCCACGCCGCGCGAGCGCTTTCTTGGTCCCGGGCCGTGGAAGATTTTTACCGGCGGTGGATACATCTCCACCCCAACCGACGATCCGGCGTTTCTTTACCAGGACGTAACGGTGGCGATTTCTGAGGCCAGCAAGATCAATAATGGCCAGCCCGTGCTGCATGCTGTGGGCCTTTCAGCGCTGAACCCCCAGCCGGGCGAAACGGTGGTGCACATTGGCGCGGGCACCGGATATTACACGTCGATTCTGGCGCGGCTGGTCAGGCCAGACGGAAAAGTTTTTGGCTATGAGATCGAGCCGGCTCTGGCCGAGCTGGCTACGGCGAATCTGGCAAACATGGAGAACGCGACGGTCTATCAGCGTTCAGGCGCGGAAGGCACGCTGCCCGCCTGCAACCTTATCTACGTGAATGCAGGCGCAACCGCGCCGCTGGATATCTGGCTGGATGCGCTGCTTCCCGGCGGGCGTCTGCTGTTTCCACTCACGCCCGATGGACCGGGCGGAACTCCCGGCGCAGGCGGAATGCTGCTGATTACGCGCGTTCCTCCTGATGCTTACAGCGCGCTCTTTTTGATGCCGGTGATGTTCATCAACTGCCAGGGCGCGCGCGACGACGAGACAGCAAAGAAATTGGCGGAAGCATTTAAGCGCGGCGACTTGAGGAGCGTCCGCTCGCTGCGCCGCAACACCCAGCCGGATGAAACCTGCTGGTGCGAAGGCAAAGGCTGGTGGCTGTCGACGGCGGAGAATGGGTAGGCTCCTCCATAAAATTTGTGGGGATTGAAACTGGTGGTTCCAAAAAGCAAAAGGTCCCTCGGCCTGCTCGCACAATGAAGAAAGCTTGTGCTCGCTCACGGCCTCTCGGGATGACGATGCTAATAAGGGAGAGTCGCTATAAGAAACACGCGCTCGAGATCGCGATGAAAGCAACCGGGCTGGCTACGAAACTTTGGCGTGCGAGTCGAACATGCCTTCGCGTTCGGCGGCCCATATGCGTAGCGCGTATTTGTTGAGCAGTTCTTTGTTGGCTTCAAGAAAATCCACAAGCAAGCCGGGAGCCAGCAGTTCAAAGGCGCGGATCAAGTCAGCTTTATCGTCGTGGCGATATCCGCCGCGCTTGAGCGGTTGCGGGCCAGTGAGATGCCGAAGCTCAGCCTGGACCTGCGGCTGTTCCAGGTTTTGCCGGACAAAGCTTTGCATCTCATGCATCAAGGTGATCCAGACAGTTTCATTCAGTTCTGCGGCCATGAAAACTCCTAAGGGGTCCCGGACACGCCGGAACCCCATAGTGGGGGGATGGGCGACCAAACAGTATATATAAGGCACTTACCTTACAAAACGATTAAGGGCAGATTAGGAAGATTAATTTCAGTCGGATTTGTTAATAACTGAGCTGCGCAGGAAGCGGAGCAACTTCTGAAAGAGAATTGTGAAATCAGCTTTTGCCGCGCGCGATGTCGGCCATCACGGCTTCTGTAACGCGCAAGTAATCTTCCGGCCGCAGGATGATTTGGGTCCCGCGAATGCCGGCAGAGATGGAAATGGAGTCCCACAACTGGATGGTTTCGTCGGCAAATACCGGGAAAGCTTTCTTGGCCCCCAGCACGGTTACGCCGCCACGAATATATCCAGTGAGCGCCAGCAGTTCCTTCACCGGAACAAGTTCCATTTTGCGGTCACCCGTGGCGGCGGCAAGAGCTTTGAGATCAAGCTCAGTGTTGGCGGGAATCACGGCGAAGCACAGACCATGGCGATCACCGCGCGCCAGCAGCGTCTTGAATACCTGCTCCGGCGCCATCCCGATCTTGGCTGCCACGGTTTCCGCTGCCAGATCGTCAGGGTCAACCTGGTATTCGCGCAGTTCATACTGCACGCCCAGGGTCTCCAGCAGGCGTACGGCGTTGGTTTTCATTTTGTATGTCGCTCTGCTTCAAACCGCTCTGCGTCATGTGCTAAAGGATTGCACTTTTCTGCACCTGATACAGCGGGCTCGGCGCGCAAGTCGGCCTCGCGCCCAATGCGGCTGGCGCAAAAGATACCACCTTCGGCTGATGCTGTTAAGCGGTTTGGAGCACAGCGACATGAATGTGGTTTGACCGTGCCGTTTGCCTCTGCTAGCTTTGAAAGTCTGCCTTGAGCGGGTTTGCTTGCTGTATGACCGTCCCGCTGCCCGGCATTATATCGGCCCAACCGAAGAGGAGAATATGCCCGCTTTTAAGTTCAAGGGCGTGGATTTCATCGAGTTTGATTCCCTGCTCACCGACGACGAGCGTCTGGTGCGTGACACCGCGCGCCGCTTCATCGAAGAAAACCTTGTCCCCATTATTGAAGAGTGCAATCGTGAAGGCCGGTTTCCCCGCGAGTTGGTCAAGCCCATGGCCGATCTTGGCTTTTTTGGCGCCAGTCTGAAAGGCTATGGCTGCGCCGGCATGGGCAACGTGGAATATGGCTTGGTGATGCAGGAGCTGGAGCGCGGCGACAGCGGCGTGCGTTCGTTTGTGAGCGTGCAGTCGGCTCTCTGCATGTATCCGATTTATGCCTATGGCAGTGACGCGCAAAAAGAAAAATGGCTGCCGCCCATGGCGCGTGGAGAAAAGCTGGGCTGCTTTGGCCTTACCGAACCCGACTTCGGTTCCAACCCCAGCGGCATGCGCACACGCGCCGTGAAGTCCGGCAATGAGTATGTCCTGAACGGCGAAAAGATGTGGATCACCTCCGGCTCTATCGCGGATGTCGCCATCGTATGGGCGAAGTCTGAAGAGCATAAAGAACGCATTAAAGGATTCCTTGTCGAAACGAACCGCCCCGGCTTCAAAGCCAGTGACGTGCATGGCAAGTGGTCCCTGCGCGCATCGGTGACGTCGGGGCTGTCGCTGCAGGATGTGCGCGTACCGCTGGAAAACCTGCTTCCCGGCTCCGACGGCTTGAAATCCCCGCTGGGCTGCCTGAACCAGGCGCGTTATGGTATTGGCTGGGGCGCAATTGGCGCGGCCATGTCCTGCTATGACACGGCGCTGCAATATTCCCAGGTACGCAAGCAGTTCCGTGACCAGCCAATTGCATCTCATCAGCTTGTCCAGGAGAAGCTGGCATGGATGATCAGCGAAATCACCAAAGCGCAGCTTCTGGCGCTGCAAGTGGGCCGCCTTAAGGACGCAAATAAAGTTGGGCACCAGCACATCTCCATGGCCAAAAGAAACAACGTATGGATGGCGCTGGAGTGTGCCCGCATGGCCCGAGACATCCTGGGCGCAAACGGCATTGCCGACGACTATCCGGTAATGCGCCACATGATGAATCTGGAATCGGTAAAGACGTACGAAGGCACACACGATATTCATGCGCTAATCATCGGCGAAAACGTGACCGGCATTAGCGCGTTCTGAGCGCGACTTCTGGAGGATCCACAAAATGGCAACCCGCGTGATTGAAAAGAACATTGAAACCAGACACCTGGCCCACCAGATGGAATTTGAATTGGCGCTGGAGTTTGCGCGCGTAGTGGAAGATGCCGCCATCGCTTCCGCACACACCATGGGTACCGGAGACCGCGACCGGGCCGACCAGGCTGCCACTGAAGCCATGCGTACCACCATGGAGACTGTCCCAATGCGCGGGACGATTGTCATTGGCGAAGGCGAGCGCGATCAGGCTCCAATGCTCTATATCGGCGAGCATGTGGGAGCGGGCTGGCATGACGGCGAGAGGCTTCCGGAAGTTGACATCGCCGTTGATCCGCTGGAAGGCACCAATCTTTGCGCTACGGGCGCTCCGGGCGCAATCACCGTGCTGGCTGCATCGGAAAAAGGCGGCCTGCTGAACGCGCCGGATTGCTACATGGAGAAAATTGTCGTTGGCCCTTCCTGCAAAGACGCGGTTGATCTGGACGCGCCGGTAAAAGAAAACTTGAAAGCCATTGCGCGCCGCCTGAGCCGTGACATTGCGGACCTTGTTGTGGTGGTGTTGGACCGTCCACGCCATGAAAAACTTATTGATGATATTCGCCGCGCCGGAGCGCGCATCCGCCTGATCACAGATGGCGATCTTTCCGCCGGAATTGCCGCGGCTGTTATCGGCACTGGCGTGCACGTTGTGATGGGCAGCGGAGGCGCGCCCGAAGGCGTGATCACTGCCGCAGCCATGCGCTGCCTGAACGGCGAAATTCTGGCCCGCCTGGTCATTAACACTCCTGAACTCGAAGCGCGTATTGAAAAAATGGGCATCAAAGACAAGAAAAAAATCTATACCGCCAAAGACCTTGCGCCGGGCAAGAATCTGGTCTTCGCCGCTACTGGAGTGACAGATGGAGCGCTGATGAAAGGCGTTCGTTTTTTTGGTGAAGGCACACGAACGTCATCGATTGTGATGACCCGGCACAGCGGCAAGGTGCGATTTGTCGAGAGCATTCACCTGGCCAAGCGCGCCGACGTGAAAGTTCGATTCGCGTAAAGCCTTACCATTGATAACACTGATTTGACTGATTTTCACGGATCAGAGCCGCGAATCACGCGAATAAACACGAATAAACTTATTTTGATTTGATTCGCGCATTTTCGCGTTCATTCGCGGCCCAAGTTTTATCTGCGCAAATCTGCGGCAAAAGCTTTCTTCGTTCGCGAACGATCTCTTTCTGATCCGTGAAAATCGGTCAAATCTGTGTTTATCAGTGGTGAGATTTTTCCTACGGTCTACGCTCTTTCGGCATTGGCGGCCAGTTCTTAGGATTTCCCTGGAACAAGGCCTTCGCCACTTCATGGCGTCCCGGCCCATTTCCATCCGCCACGGCAAAGCGCGCAGGATGTTCCGGCGAGCCTGACCACATCGTGACGCCGGCATACACCCCATCTCTCCGCAGAATGTAAAAGTGCATGCTGATGTAAATCAGCTTGGACATATCGTTGTTATAGTTGCGCGCAATGCGTTTCAGTGTATCCATGCCGGCTTCTTCCGGGGACATGCCGCGGCGCATGTTCTCCACAATGGTATGAGCCCCAACCACTTTTATGTTCTCCTCGCCGCTTCCGGTTGCGCCCGCCGCTCCTACCTCCTGATCGCAATAGCACCCAGCGCCAATAATGGGCGAATCACCGCAACGTCCCGCAAGTTTCCACGCAAGTCCGCTCGTGGTGGTCACGCTGGACATCTCGCCTTTATCGTTCAACGCGGAACAGTTAATCGTGCCGGTAGGCGGATAGAGCACTTTCTGGATGGCGTCCATCCGGCGGTCTTCCGCAATGCCAATTTCAGCCGCGAGCGCATAGAGCCGCTTGATTGGCTGTGGCTGTTCCTGCAAAGCGCCCGTATCAAGATTCGGTGGGATCTTGAAGTTTGGATCGGCAAAGCCCGGTCCCCACCAATCAAGATCAGAGTGGAATTCCTTCCACAATTGCCAGATCTTGCGTGAGTGTTCCGTCAACAAATTCTCTTTGGGAAAACCCATCAGTTCGCCAAAGCGCGTCGCACCCTGGCCCACCAGCATCACGTGGCCGGTATGCTCCATTACTGCGCGCGCCAGCGCAGCTACATTCTTGATGTCGCGCACGCCGCCCACCGAACCCGCGCGCCGCGTGGGACCATGCATGCAGCACGCATCCAATTCCACCACGCAATCCTCGTTCGGCAAACCACCCAAACCAACGCTATCGTCTTCAGGATCGTTTTCCGGGCCGGAAACCGTGGTAATGGCGGCTTCCAGCGTGTCCGCGCCGGCAGCTAATTTCTTATACCCTGCTTCAATATGGTTTCCGCGAGACGTGATCCCATTCGCCGCGGAAATCATGATGTTCTTGGCCGGAGTAGTGCGCGGCACTTTCAGGTTATCTTTATTTTGCGACTGCGGATTTTGTGACCCGTCCGCGCTGTTGGCTGGTTGTCCGGCGGCCATAGCCGCGGAGGTTACTGCCAGTGCGGAAAGAAAATCTCTGCGTTTCATGGGGCCTCACTTTCGTGATCAACGAAACGCAGAAGGATATCAGAACCAAGCCCTTAGCTACTAGCGCACAGAAGAATACTGGAACCCATTGCCATCATGCCTGAGTTGCCCGCCAACGTGGGCCAGAATTATTTCGGCACTGGTGAAGCGCGGACTTTAGCGACCTGCAAGTCTGCGGTACTGCCAATAAAATCCTATCGCAAACGCGAACAGCAAAATAATCCAGGGAAGAGGCGCCCGGCCAAACGCAACTGGGTCCCAACCGATCGAAGTATCTTCCGCATGATTTCTGGCGGAAAGCACCAATAATGCCGCAATCGCCAAAACGGTAATCGCCATCGCTGTGCCGAGTACTGCGAGCAAGCCGGCAGCAAGGCTCTTCAAAATAATCATTGGGATAACATTGCGCCTATGCGGCCAGCCGCTCCGTCAAAAACGCCATCGCATCGCGCAGCGCCTCGTCTCCATCGCGGCCCGTGGCAAATGGCGGGTCGGGCATCCTTGTCCACGTGCCATTTTTCTGAACTGAGATGGAAACGTAATAAGGGATGTCGGGGTTGCTGTAAGAATGCCAAAGCTCCAGTTTGTAGAGCTCTTCCCGGATAATCACCAGGCCTGAGCGCGTCAACTCCCAGGCTTCAGAAATGGCGGGAAACAAACGAAAATCCTGGAACGCGTTATCGGACATATCCTTCCTTAATGTTCAAAGCGCACGAGGGCAGGTATAGGCAGCTTAGATTGTTTCCGCAGCCAATAACCAAATACCAAGAGCCAAGAGCCGTTGCTACACCGCCATCTTCCTCTCCTCAGTGTTCTGGTCAGCGCGGAACCTCAGCAGCGCGGCCACATTCCCGGCCTCTACCATGTCAGGATCATCGTCAATAAAGCGGATATCGGCGCCGTTACGAAGAGCAAGGTCCACCAGCGCGTCGGAAACGTCACTCAGTTCGCGCGTCGCATGTGCGCAAACCGCGCAGGTCTTTACCATCCGCGTATCCAGGTGCCGGCAGTTGGTGCACTCCACGGCTTCCGCCTTGAAGCCGCGCAGCACCAGAAGAGTCTGCACTTCCTGGCGCTCCAGCGCGTTCAGCACATGCTTTAAGCCAACTGCGCCGCGCGCATTGCG
>DASXJO010000684.1:0-1566 GCA_036497385.1 Candidatus Angelobacter sp.
AAAGCTGTCAAAGGAATGTCAAAGCATTCCCTCTTTTCCGCTTCGCCCATCGGCTTGTTGCGCCGAACCGTGGTCTAGGCCGACTTCTTAAACTCGCGATTGGGAAGTGCGGGCCTCTTTTGGTGTGATGACTTGGCGTGAAACGCAAGGCGTGATTCTGGCGATGGTGAAGGCATGAGTATCAATCCCGCGCTTCGGCGCGTGGTATCGCGCCCGGTCCGGTTCCATTCCGGGCGAATGAGAAACCGTGTTCTGGGCATAAGACACGCTAGCACAGCACTCGTTGATGGTTGACGTAATCGCATTATAAAAGGGCGCCCCTTTTGGAGTAGGTTGTGAGCGCAAGCAACACCACCTACGAAAGGAACACCCTCATGAACAGTGAAAAGTATATTGGGCTCGACGTGCATCAAGCAACCATCTCGGTCGCGGTGATGGATTGCAGAGGCAAGGTAGTCATGGAGTCCATCCTGGAGACCAAAGCCGCGACCCTTCTTGAATTCTTGGCGGGTCTACGCGGAACTTTGTCGGTCACCTTCGAAGAAGGCACCTGGGCAGCATGGCTCTATGATCTGCTCAAGCCCCATGTTCAGAAGTTAGTGGTGTGCAATCCGCGGAAGACGGCTCTGCTTAAAGACGGCAATAAGAATGACCGGATCGATGCCCGCAAGCTGGCCGAACTGTTACGCCTGGACAATCTCAAGCCGGTCTACCATGGCCAAACGGGCGTGCGCATGCTGCGCGAGCTGGCTCGGAGCTACCTGAGCCTGGTCCAAGATCTGACGCGAGTCATGAATCGCCTGAAAGCGATGTATCGCAGCTGGGCGATTCCCTGTGCCGGACGGGACGTCTACTGCAGCCGTCATCGCGCCGAGTGGCTGAGCAAGATCCCGGAGGCGGGCGTGCGCCGGCGGGCCGAACACCTCTACCAACAACTGGACATGCTGCAGCATTGGCGACAACAAGCGCGGCGCGAACTGTTGGCGGAGAGTCGGAAACACGCCATCACCGCCAAGCTCCGGCAAATTCCATCGCTCGGGCCCATTCGCGCGGCGCTGGCGGTAGCGCTGATCCAGACGCCGCATCGTTTTCGCACCAAGCGACAGCTTTGGGCTTATAGCGGACTGGCGCTGGAAACCCGCACCAGCGGGGAATACTGCTACGTGCGAGGCCAACTGCGGCGCTCCAAAAAACAGATCTCCATTCGGGGCCTCAACAAGGATCACAACCATGATCTGAAAGGCCTATTCAAAGCTGCCGCTACCAGGGCAAGTGTACAACCCGGACCGTTTCAGGACTTCTACCAGAGATCACTGGCCAAAGGCATCAAGCCGACGATGGTGCGCCTTACGCTGGCGCGCAAGATTGCAGCCATTACGCTCACGCTTTGGAAGAAGGGAGAAAACTTCGACGTTGAGAAACTGAAATCGCAAGCCGCTTGAGCGTCTCGGGTGAAGAGCCTTTCCCTCTCCGGTGATCTTTGTCTGGTGGTGGCCAGTTGGTTCTTGAGACGCTCGGGTTCGAGGGTGAGCATCCCTAACGCCTGTAGGCGCACAAGTGCCGGTG
>DASXJO010000685.1:0-3044 GCA_036497385.1 Candidatus Angelobacter sp.
CGTGTCGATCCCGTCATCTGTGATTCCTATGCAAACGCCAAAAGCCCGGACGTGCCGGGCGGGGTTGATATAGCGTTGCTGTCCGCGAATGTCAGCCCTGGTGTGCCGCGAATTCTCAGTTGTGTCGCAGCGTGCCATTCCTAGGTGCGGCTTCGCGCTCTCGCCGCGTATGCACGCGAGTTTTGCTGGAGCCGTCCTGACTCTGACATCAGAGGGCGTGGGGGATGCCGGGTGCCGGCTACGCCCGCAGCCACGGTCATCTCAGTGGAACCGGCGCGACCATCGGACGTTAGCACTGATCACACTCGGATAGGACGAAACCATGAAATTATCCCAAGGAGCAGCCCTCATAGTGGCGGCGACACTGATATCGGGCGGCAGCGTGTTGACTCCCGTGTCGGCGGTCGCTGCATCGAAAGTTGCGGAAAACAGCCAAAGCCCCAGGGCAACCGACTTTAGCGCCCGACGCTATTATCGCCACTACAGGCATTATGGCTATTCGCCGCGCTATTACCGCCCGCGCTATTATGGCTCTTATGGTGGCGGCTATGGTTATCCCGGTTATTACGGAGGCTATGGTCCCGGCTACTACGGCGGTTATGGTTACGGCAGGCCCGGCATCGGGTTCAGTTTCGGGTTCTAGGCCAACTTCAGCCACCCCAATTTTTCGCGCCGCAACTTCTCGGCAAGGTTAGAGTAGGGTGACATCGCGAGAGCCGATTGCACCGGTCGCAGCGCCAATATTCGGCGCTGCGACCTCTTGTTCAGCCTTTGATCAGATAAGATATTGTTCCGGCCACATCGGTATCGTCGATGAGCTGAAAGCGGCTTTCACTGCCGCCTTGGCGTGCCGCGATGTAAGGGGCGTATTCGGGATCAGCAACGAAGGCCTCTGCTTGTCTTGCCGATGGAAACGCCATAATCGCGATAAGAGAAGCGTCAGTAGGCGCGCCTTCCAGTGTCTTTACATTGCCGCTGCGCGACAAATACTTACCACTATGTTTATGCACGATGTTGTGCACTGAGGCTGCATATTGCGGCACCCATTTATCGTCCGTTATTTTGATGTTTGCGATCAAAAAAGCCGTCACCTGATGTTACTCCTGGTTCGATGTTAGCCTCCTAGATCAACGGAGGTCTGACCCCGGCTTGCCAGAAGAACGCCGCAGCGCACCAGTTCAGGAAATGAATCAGGCCGATACAGAGTCTGTACCGGTCATTGGCAGGTTACGACCATTTTGCTGCGCGAATAACATCGGAGCAAACAGCCGGTTGACGAAACCAGAGCCTTTTCCGTTTCGATTGAATCGAAACGGGGCTCTAGATTCTTGATTGATGCGTTTCCTTAACGCGAACCGGTCCCCACTTCGCTTGAAAACGCTCTAAACGAACCATCTCGGCAGGTGCCGCCCGACTTGTTCAGCTTGCGAGCTTCCGCTCTTTTGCAAAAGGACTGAGCCCGAGCCAAGTTTGCATGGCCGCCGCCAGCTGACGGTTTCCTGTCAAAATCATCCGTTGATTTGCAACCGAAGCGCGAACGGTGTCGAGACCCATCCAGATTGCCGTCATGGTTCGGAGATCAACAGATACATAAAGATCTACATCAAAGCCCGGATCGATCGAGCAAAGATCGACGCCCTCCTGGGGATCGACTATCAGCCACCACAACCGTTGTGTTGCTGAAAGTTCGGGATAGGCGAACTGCACCACGCTGCGCTGTGCCGGCATCGGAGTTGTGTTTAGATTCCGGCGCATATCCCACATCAAGAGTTGCACATCCAGATGCTGGAGCGACAGATCTGCTTCGATGCAGCGCTGGCCCCAGACCCCGAACGCCTCAACGATGGGTCGAAGTTCGCGTCCTGCTGGAGTCAATTGGTATTCGGAAACGCCGCGGTCGGAAGCTGACGACATGCGTGCGATGATTCCCGCTGCCTCCAACTCCTTCAAACGTTGCGAGAGCAGGGCCGGAGACATTCGTTGAAGACCGCGGCGCAGCTCGTTGAAGCGCGTGGAGCCGGCAATAAGTTCGCGGAGCAGCACGACGGTCCAGCGTGTGCACAATATCTCCGCGGCCATCGCGACCGGACAGAACTGCCTGTAACTGCCTATCGTCATGCAAATCTCCGTGTTTACGATGGAAGCTTACGGCCGAACCAAAAGGACTTCTAGTTCAGTTTCTGTACCTGAGAGATTCAGTTCCTGAACTGGCTGCTCATAGAGGGGACAGATATTTGATCGGGTTGCGAGGAATCACACTTGCAGCCCACCATTGTAAAAGGACCCTCTATGAAAAGCTACGCGACAACACTCAAAACCATTGAATTCGTCCGTTATGCCGCACTTTGCGCGGTCGCGCTGAGCCTCGGTACCTTCGCGGCCTCTGCTGCCACCTTATCCCGTAGCATGGAAGTCAACGGCGCTCCCGCGACGGTGTGGTCAGCGATCGGCGCGTTCTGCGCCATCAAGGATTGGCTGCCGCCCGTCGGCATGTGTATCGAAGACGGGAAAATCCCACCGACCCGAACGCTCGTGACCAAGGACGGCAAGGCCTCGTTTGTTGAGAAGCAGACCGCCCGTAATGACCAGAAACATAGCTACTCCTACACCTTCGTATCGAGCCCGCTACCGGTCACCAATTACACATCAACAATCAACGTCACATCAAAGAAAGAGGGTGTTTCCATCGTTACCTGGACCGGCACCTACACACCTGATTCAGGTAAAGAGAAGGACGCCAGCGATGCCTTGAACGGCGTCTATGAAGCTGGTCTGGCCGCAATCAAGGCCAGGCTCGCAAAGTAAGCTGCAGGCTTTGTCGGACCGGCAGAGCAGTCATCACAGCAAATAGGCCGCCTCAATGGCGGCCTATTTCATTTAGAGCAGATCGTGCATGTCTCTACCTGGCACCTTTGTATGGACCGGCCGTGCGTTGCAAGCTGGATTTGATGATCTGGAGACGATTGGTCTTGCGCTTCTGTATCCGGCCCTGAACGGAGCGCTTGTGCTCCCGGCCATCATGGATATCCGCGCACATCCGATCT
>DASXJO010000686.1:0-1757 GCA_036497385.1 Candidatus Angelobacter sp.
CCTGACCTGCGCAACGTCAACGGCGAGAATCGTCGTTTTGGATCCCGTTTTTGTTCCCTTCAAAGGCGAATGCCCGTTGTGCTTGCAGTGTAATTCCCAGCATATCCTGGCACCATTTGCCGACTGCTTTGGTCGTGACAGTGCTCAGCGCGGCTTGAATGACCTCGTGCGTCTTCTTGCTGACAATGGCCCCGAAACTCAGCAGCATGGCAGTCATTCCGCCTTTGCTGTGTGTGCTTTGCAATTGCTTGTATTTGCCGATCAATGACTCCAACACTTCACTATGGCCCAGCAATCGCTCTTCGGGTGTATCTGCCGATCGCGATTGATCGACCACAAAGTCGAGAACGGCGGCACGCATGCGGCCGGCCGCGGCGCACGTGGCCACGGAAGCCAAGCGGGCCGACAACCCACGCCGCGCCGCGCGATGATAACCGTGGCGCCGGATGTAATCCTCGGTGATCTCGGCGATTGTCAATAATTCCGACCACTCCTGCAGCGGTCGACGATACTCCTTCAGCCAGCCGAGTTTGTCTTTGAGTTTCGAAAGTTCAATCGGTGCTTTCGGATTGATACGCGGACTTTTCAAGAATCCCAGCATGTTGCGGCCCCAATTGACCAGCGTGTCCAGATTCATATAGCGAGCTTTGTGTTTCAGGGCGGGCGGGACGAAAAATGCCAGTGTGGTCTGAACAATACTTATTTTGGTTCGCGTTACCGCAGTAATAAACGCGGCCCATCGCGGGTCTCGCTCCAACTCTTTCTTCAGGAGCAGAGCCATCTTGTGCTTCACGTCGTAAACCCGGGCCACTCCGGGGTGATTGGCCTGGAATAATTCCATTCCACGCTCCAAATCGCCTCCGCCGTCACACAGAACCATTCGCGGAACGCCGGTCACTGTAATCGTCTGAGTCAGCACGCTATGGACTCGGTCGCCGGTCGACTGTTCCATGGGGATCAGAGCCAGAAGCGTGAGGTCCGTGTGTTGCAATGGTCGGCGATTTTGCATCCAGACGCTCAACCGCACCCCTACGATCACCAGGCATTTGTAGGCACCCAACTGCAACGTGTGGTCCATAATCCACGCCCAGTCATCCGCCTGCTCCTTGGGGCGGTTCAGTTCATACAAACCGAGTCGCAACTCCCAGAACCTCACGGTATTGGGACAGGGAGTGTCCGTGACACCCGGCAGCCAGTTCCCAAATAAGTTCAAGACGGCCGCGGCCGTGCGTTGGCTGGCAGCACAAGAGAGCACTGTTTCCAAACTTAGCCGCACGACCCCCGCCGAATATTGGTGCCGCGGCAACGGAGTCGCAAACGACTCTTCATCCTGCAGCCAGAGTGGTATTTCCTTGTGCACCGGAACAGCCGGCAGCGGCTCAACCGATTCTAAGTTTTTTGTGCGTCCAGCTCGCGCCGCAGTTCTTCAAGCTCGCGGCCCTGCTTCTTGGCGAGCTCTTTCCATCGCTGACGGCTCAGCCGCACCTTCTCGGTCTGGTTCTTCAGTTGCTTGACCACTGTCTTAGCCGCCTTGCATTTCTCCTTCCACTCGTCACGACTGCGTTTGAAGAACGAGAACAGTTTGTGAATCGGACTCTTGTACGTCTTCTCGATCTCAGCCATAGTCATCATGTGCTCCTTCACAGAAACGGATGTCTTCCAGACAAGTGCCCAAAAAACGGAGCATAGTGGAACAAATCCGGCCCCAATCACCAAGACCAATTTCCGGTCAATTCCGCAATGCGTTGCGCAGGTCA
>DASXJO010000687.1:0-3533 GCA_036497385.1 Candidatus Angelobacter sp.
TTTTTCTACCATTCAGCTCTCGCCTTTGACCGTTCATACCAAAGCCGTTTGCTCTAAACTCTCCCAGCCATAGCCTGCACTCGAGTCCTTTAACGTTGGTAAGGGCCTCGCGAGGTAACACCCAGTGAAAACATCATTCATGAGCTACACATTGCGGCAGTTTGTGCTTGCAGCAAGCGTCGCGTGCTTGCTTGTCAGTTCGGCAATCGCCGCTGAGAAATTTTCCGTTGATGCGGACCACTCCAAGGTAGGTTTTTCCGTCACGCTGATTGGAGTCACAGAGGTTGAAGGCAGGTTCTCAGATTTTAGCGGCACCATTATGTACGAGGAGGCCGACCTCACAAAGTCTTCTGTAACCGCAATCATCAAATCCGCAAGCATCAACACCGGCAGCTCCTTTCGCGATAAAGACCTGAAAGCCGCCCCGTTCTTTGACGCCGATAAGTTTCCCACGATCCGCTTTCAGAGCACGGCGATTCGTAAACAAGGAAATGATTACGTAATGACCGGTCTTCTCACGATCAGGGATGTGAGCAAGGAAATCCAGGCTCCTTTGGTTTGGCGTCAGCACAAGATGAACGATCCCTGGAAAAATTCGCGCATTGCTTTTGACAGCCGCCTCAAACTGAATCGGAAGGACTTCGGCGTTACCGGCCCCAAATTTTGGAATGAAGGCATTGCGGACACCATTGATATCGACCTCCGCATTACCGCCGAAATTCCTAACTTTGATCTGTGGGGATTTCCTGCTCCAGAGGGCAAGAAATCGATTGGCGCACTGGTTTATGAAACTACACAAAAGGAAGGTCTGGACGCTGCTCTGAAGCAATACAAAGAAGCAAAACAAAATCAGCCGGACGCATTTTTGTTTGCCCCGGCCCAGCTCAATGTTGTTGGTCACAAGTTGCTGCAACACGGCAAAATCAAAGAGGCGTTGGAATTCTTCAAACTCAATGTCGAATCCTATCCGGACAAAGCTACTGTCTATGACAGTTTGGGTGACGCCTACCTGGCAAACGGCGATAAAGAACAGGCCACTAAGAATTTCAAAAAGTCACTGGAACTCGATAACGCCAACACCAGCGCTATTGAAAGCCTGCGCAGCCTCGGAGCTGGATAGCAAGTAGTGGATTGCCGAGACAATCCAAGAAGATCGAGGACGCAAAGCTCACGCGCTCTTCGCGTTCTCCGCGTTCTTTGCGTTCTTTGCGGTGAATCTACTTTGTCCTTCCGCCTTCAGTCTTCAACTCTTCCGCCGCCGCGGCCTGTGCTGCTGCCAGCCGCGCCGTGAGCACGCGGTATGGCGAGCATGAAACATAATTCAACCCAATTTTGTGGCAGAACTCCACAGAAGCAGGATCGCCGCCGTGTTCGCCGCAAATGCCGATCTTCAGGTTCGACCGAGTCTTGCGTCCCTTCTTCACCGCGGTCTGCATCAGCTCGCCCACGCCTTCCTGGTCGATTGTGGCAAACGGATCGCTCTTCAGAATGCCGCGCTCAATGTAGCCCGGCAGGAACTTGCTGATGTCGTCGCGCGAGAAGCCGTACGCGGTCTGCGTGAGATCGTTTGTGCCAAAGCTGAAGAACTCAGCATCGGAAGCAATCTGATCGGCCACGGAGCAAGCGCGCGGCAGCTCAATCATCGTCCCCACCATGTACTCAACTTTGGTTCCCTTCTCTTTGAAAACCTGCTCGGCAACTTGCCGGATAATGGCGCTCTGGTTCTCCATCTCCTTCATCATGCCCACGAGCGGAACCATGACTTCAGGAAACACCTTCACGCCTGCTTTTTGTACATTGACAGCGGCTTCAAAAATTGCTCGCGCCTGCATCTCGGAGATTTCCGGATAGGTAATTCCCAACCGGCACCCGCGATGTCCCAGCATCGGGTTCAGCTCATGCAGCTCTTCCACGCGACGCAGCAGTTCATGCGCTTCCTTCAGCCGAGGCGAGTTCGCATCTTTGATCTCTAGTTGCGCAATCTCCACCATCAACTCTTCACGGCGCGGTAGGAACTCATGCAGCGGCGGATCGAGCAGCCGGATCGTTACCGGGAAGCCGTCCATGGCTTTGAATACGCCTTCAAAGTCTGACCGTTGTACCGGCAGCAGTTTTGCCAGGGCCTTTTTGCGATCAGCTTCTGTGCGGGCCAGAATCATGTCGCGCATGTGCCCAATGCGATCTTCAGCAAAAAACATGTGCTCTGTGCGGCACAAGCCGATGCCTTCTGCGCCAAAGCTGCGCGCTGCAACAGCATCACGCGGGATATCAGCATTCGCGCGAACGCCCAGCTTGCGGAACGGCTCAGACCATTTCAGCAGCGTTTGCAGGTCCGGATCGTCCGGCTTGGCCGGTACGGTGCCAAGCTGTCCTTTGATTACTCGGCCAGAAATGCCATCGATGGAAATCCAGTCGCCCTCTTTCAGAATCAGGTCGCCAATGCGCATCTGCTTCTTCTTGTCGTCCACTTCAATTTCACCCGCGCCAACAATGCAGCATTTGCCCATGCCGCGCGTTACGACCGCGGCGTGGCTCGTCATGCCGCCGCGTGAGGTCAGAATTCCCGCAGCCACTTCCATCCCGTGGATATCTTCCGGAGTAGTTTCGCCGCGCACCAGGATCACCGGATTTTTCTGCGCTCCCGTGCCTGCCGCTGTTACAGCATCATTCGCTGTAAACACAATCCGCCCCACAGCTGCTCCCGGCGATGCCGGCAAGCCTTTGGCAAGCACTTCCACTGCGCCGCCCCGTTCGTCCAGGCTCGGCACCAGGAAGTCATAAAGTTGGTTCGGCTCAACCCGGAAAATCGCTTCTTCCGGCTTGATCAACCCTTCTTTCACCATATCCAATGCCACGCGGACAGCGGCGCGCCCTGTGCGCTTGCCGTTGCGCGTCTGCAACATATACAAGCGGCCTTCCTGGATAGTGAATTCAAAATCCTGCATATCACGATAATGATTTTCCAGCCGGGTAGTAATGTCGCGAAGCTGGTCATAAACCTGCGGCATCAGCTTGTGCAATTCAAGAATATGCACCGGCGTTCGAACGCCGGATACCACGTCTTCACCCTGCGCGTTCATCAGGAACTCACCGTAAAATTCTTTGTCGCCGTTCGCGGGATTGCGTGTAAAGCCCACGCCGGTTCCGCTGGTCTCGCCCAGGTTGCCGAACACCATGGCTTGGACGTTCACGGCCGTTCCAAGCTCGTCAGAGATATTGTTGATGCGGCGATAAACCTTGGCGCGATCGTTATTCCATGACCGGAAAACCGCGTTGCGCGCGCCCACCAGTTGCTCCACCGGACCTTGAGGAAAATCCTGCTTGGTGTGCTCGCGGACCACCTTCTTATATTGCGCAATCACTTCCTGCAGATCGGCTGCCGTGAGTTCGGTATCCATCTTCACGCCGCGCTTGTGCTTTTGTCCGTCAAACACTTCTTCAAATTCGGCCTTTGGGATATCCAGAACCACGTTGCCGTACATCTGGATCAACCGGCGATAAGAGTCGTAAGCAAAACGCTCATTGCCGCTCTT
>DASXJO010000688.1:0-2697 GCA_036497385.1 Candidatus Angelobacter sp.
CGTCCCCTTCCCCGAACCCCAACCCCCAGCTGGAAAACATCGAAGGTGCGCTATGACACTGCCGACTGTCTCAGATCAGGGGTTCACCGTTCACAATCACATCTGTGGGATAAACTTTCTGTCTCACTTCAAGGGTGCACCTCACACGTCCCCGATAAGCTGGGTGGACGGGAGAAGCGAATGACGTTTGAACCGCGCCGGCGAAGCTGTTGGGTTTTGCGGCTGAGAGCAAGCAGAGTGCTGCGAAATCCCCGGCCAAAGGCGTTGCGGAGTTCGCGTCCGGTGGAAGGAGCCAGCAACAAGGCGGCAGCGGCGCCAATGGCAATTCCGGCCAGCAACCATGGAATTGCGCTGCCGGCCTCTAACTGCCGAAGTGGTTCGTCGGAAAGCGCATGGGTCGTCATCTCAGGCTCCTGCGACCTACTTGATCTCTTAGGACCTTAGCCGGCACGCCGCTGGGTGCTGCGCGACGACTTGGTTTTGGCGCGGCCGGGAGCAACTTTTTGTTGTCGCTGGACTTCCTGCCGCGAACTGCGGTTAGTGATGCCCTGTTCCTGATCGGAACCGGCGGCATCTTCGCCGCGCACCTGCCCGGACTCTCTTCCGCGAATGGAGGACCCATCGCGTCCGCGAGGACTGTTGTCCTGCTGGTTTGCTCGTACACGAGGCTGGCCGCTGCCTGCATTCTGTCCTTCAGGCTCTTCCTCGCCTTCTACATTGACGAGGTCATTCGCGATGGTCTGCTGGCTCTTAGATTGATTCGACGCGCGTCCGGTCAATTTAGATTCAGCGCGCGAGCCACCGGCCTGCGGCGTACCCCTGGTAGATGTGTCTTGATGGGTGCGCTGGTAATCGGTTTCCTGTTCAGCAACTTGTTCCCCGGAAGATTTCTTGCCAGACACTCTGGACTGGGCATTCTTGTTTTTTGTCTTTTCGTCGGATTTGCGGGATGGCATCTTTCTCTCCTTGGCGGTTGAATAGGCCCGAGTGAAGCTTGTTATCAAGTTAGAAAACCTGGGTTGACTGAATGTTGTCCGTAAACAGGTTGGCAGCCACTTTTTACCGGGTGCAGACTGATGGAAATCGGCTATTTGAGGTAAAATTTAAAGTCACTGCCGCAGGCTTAGAAAGACAAGGCCTATCGTCTGCCAGCACAGTTCCCGCAGGACCAGACAAGCCTCATCAAAAAACTGACAGCAAGCGTTCTTAGGAGAGAGTTGAACACATGGCAATTCCAGCAACCCAGATGCGTCCGGGGATGATCATTAAACACAATAACGACCTTCATCTCGTTTTTACCGTGGAGCACCGCACGCCCGGCAACTTGCGCGCCTTCATCCAGGCCAAGCTGCGGAATATCCGCACCAACGCCATGTTTGAGCACCGCTTCCGCTCCAGCGATCCCATTGAGAAGATCACGGTGGATGAAATCCCCATGGAATTTCTGTATCAGGATGGCGACAGTTATTGCTTCATGAACACTGAAAATTACGAGCAAACGCACCTGAGCAAAGACACGCTGGGCGACTCCGTCGATTACCTGACCCCGAACCTGCAGATCAAGGTGGAGTTTTACGATGGCAAGGCGGTGGGAATCGAGTTGCCGCAGACCGTGACGTTAACTGTCGTGGAAACAGAACCGGGGTTAAAGTCAGCCACGGCATCGAGTGTGACCAAGCCGGCCAAGACTGAAACCGGGTTGGTGGTGCAGGTGCCGCCTTTCATCAATGAAGGCGAAAAGATCCGCGTGGATACGGCAGAAGGCGCTTACTTATCGCGGGCGTAGCTTTCAGAAGCACTCAGCACTCAGCAAAAGCCTTTACCGCAAAAGATGCAAAGGAATCTGGATTACACGCTAACCGAAAACGAATCCCCGGTTATAGTGGTCCCTCATCCACAAAGACGCGGATTCGGGATCGCAGAAACAAGCTGATTGCTGACTGCTGACAGTCTTTTATGATTGCCAAACGTTATATTGTTCGCGGACGTGTGCAGGGCGTGGGCTTTCGATGGTTTGTTGACCATGAAGCGCGCTCACTGGGATTGGCCGGCTGGGTCAGGAACAACATTGACGGCACGGTGGAAGCCCTGGCCATGGGCAGTGACCAGCAGCATGCGGCGTTCGCCGGCAAATTGCGCCAGGGGCCACGCGCGGCGCGTGTGGATGAAGTAACAGAATTGCCAGCCGAACCGGTGGATGGTCTTACAACTTTTCGCATTGAAGGAGCGTGGTAAATGGAGCCCAAAGCAGCATTGAACTGCGAGCACCTGAAGAAGCTGGTCCGCGAGGTGCCGGACTTCCCCAAGCCGGGAATCTTGTTTTATGACATCACGACTTTGCTGAAAGACAATGCCGGCTTTGCCACGCTGATTGATGCGCTTTCCGAGCACTACATTAACCACAATATCGACCTGGTGCTGGGCATTGAGGCGCGCGGCTTCATTTTTGGTCCGGCCTTGGCGTACCGATTGAATGCCGGCTTTGTGCCCATCCGCAAACCCCGCAAGCTGCCTGCGGAAACAGTGAAGTGGACTTACGACCTGGAATACGGCACGGACACGCTGGAAATCCATAAAGACGCCATCAAGCCGGGCCAGCGCGTGATTATTGTGGACGACCTGCTTGCCACCGGCGGCACCGCGAATGCCTGCCTGCAACTATCGCAATCATTGGGCGCGAAGGTGGAAGGCATGGGG
>DASXJO010000689.1:0-1979 GCA_036497385.1 Candidatus Angelobacter sp.
TAAAAACTTCACTGTGGGCATTGACTGAGCGTTGAGTACGGCATCCCCCAGCAAGAGGAGACCCGAAATTACGATCAACGCCACAAATACTCGCGCTGAAAATGATTTCGGCATGTTAGTTCTCTCCGTCCTCTCCGTCGCTAAGAGCATTGACTGAATCGGCGCCCCAAACAATCGATTGGCCCCAGATAATGCTGTTTCCGGTCAGGCCTGTTTGTCCCCAGATGATCGAATCACCCCAAACAATGGAGTCACTCAGGACGCAGTTACCGCCCCATACAATTGAGTTTCCCCAGATGATCGAGCTGCCCCAGGTGATGCTGTTGCCCCAGGTAATCGATTGGCTGTTCATCAAGCTATATTTGCCCGTTGCCGTGTTGCGATAGGCGACCGGTGATGGCGCGCCACCATTGACAACGTCGGTGCTCTTCAACGACGAGTAAATGTCCAGATAGCCTGCGCCGATCGTGAACGCGTCATATTGTGAGAAATAACTTTTTCCCCAACTGTCACTAGCCCAGCTATTGCCCGGATAGCCCTTCCATGCCGTTTTCATCATGCGTGCTTTGATGGTGTCGGGTGTAAGGGTTGGGTCTTTCTGAAACATGAGCGCGGCCGCTCCGGCAATGATTGGCGTCGCCATGCTAGTCCCACTCAGTCGTGTGTACTTCCCGCTGAGACCTGTGGAACAATTATTGCCCAGCAGGCCAAGTAAGCAGGTTGTAATCGGCTGAACGTTCAGGTTCAGTAGCGACGCAACCAACGTGCTACCTGGCGCAGCGAGAGAAACAATGCGATTGCCCGGTGCTACCAGGTCAGGCTTTACAACATGATCTACCAGCGTCGGACCTTTTGAACTGTAGCTCGCAACCGTGTCATCCAGGCGTCCTGGCGTGCCATTGGTCTTGGTCGCTCCAACTGTAATGACATTGGGATCATTGCCTGGCGCCTGAATCGTCGCGTAGCCTTGTGTCCCATAGTCATTGTCGCGGCCACCATTGCCAGCGGCTACAACCACCACAATGCCGGCCTTCCAGGCAGCTTCTACCGACTGACAGACCGGATCAAGAGTGTAGGACTCATAAACGCTACGTCCCAACGAAAGATTAATCACGCGAATGTTGTACGTGCTTTTCAACTGGATCGCCCGCTGAATCGCGGCAATCACCTGGCTGTCAGTGCCCGACCCGTTCGCATCCAGCACGCGCAGGTTGATGATATTGGCGTTCGGCGCCACTCCGACATATTGCGTCGGATAGCCGCTCGCCGAATCACGTCCGTTGCCTGCCACGATTCCCGCCACATGCGTTCCATGACCGTAAGCATCGTTGGTGCTCGGGTCGCCCGGAATAAAGCTTTCGCTATAAACGATGCGTGATCCCGCGCCACTCGACTTCTGCAGATCGTCGTGGTTGAAAACTCCGCTATCAATGATCGCTACCCCAACGCCTGTTCCGTCCAGTCCATATTGCTGCCGTGCAACGTCTCCCTCAACCGCTGGGATATCGTCATCGGAAGCAACTTTGTTCAGACGGTCCGGGCTGACGTAAGCGACATCCGGATGGTTCTCCAGCCATACCAGCATTTTTACCGGTATCCGATAAGCTGCTCCGTTGATGTGATCAAACGAAAATTTCAGTCTTCCGCCCTGTGCCGCCATTTCAGAAGCATGCGCCTTGGGCGTTTGTTTGAATTGAACGATCACGTTCACTGTGCCGTCAGGATTCAGCGGGAAATTGGCGAGATCCGCCGCGATCTTGCTATGTGCATTTGCTGCTGGAGCTTTGGGCCCACCTTGCGCACTCAAAGTCGCAGGAACCAGTACGAGGATCGCTACCACCGCCAAAAGGAAGAACCGAAGCCAGGTTGAGCTCTGCTCGGTTGCAAAATTGTTATTTTTCAGTCTCATGTGTTTTTGAACTCCGGAAGAAGTTTCTGGCTAATCGCTTAGTTGTTTGCTGCTATGAACCCCATACGGC
>DASXJO010000690.1:0-6683 GCA_036497385.1 Candidatus Angelobacter sp.
TCCACACCCCTGCGATGGCCGGCAATACGCGGCAGGTGGCGGCGTTTGGCCCAGCGGCCGTTGCCGTCCATGATGATCGCGACATGTTTTGGGAACTGGTGAGGATCAAGCTGGCTGTAGAGTTCAGCTTCCTTTCGGTCCAGCCCCGAAGGAATGGTTCGCAAAACGCCTCTCAATACACATCCACGCTAGCACAGCAGCTCTGGTCATGCAATTTCCCTTGCCTGTAAGGATTTGTAAACCCGATTGTGGAACCCTTTTCACGATCGGGACCATGAGGGCCAAACACTTTCGTGATTACCTAAATCGACACACCGGGGCAGTCACATGCTGTGTTCCGGTAACGACTTTCCCAGCCGTGGTTGATCGATATTGCAAAAGCCCACGTCTTGTTCCGCAAGCCGGCCCAGAATGTCGGGATTATTCCAGCTTTCATGCCGAATTTCCAAAACCAGTGGATACGCTTTAAATTTTTTGATCAGGCCAAAGAGATAATCACGGGTATCGTCAGCATTTTTGAATGAAACCGGGAATTGCACCAGGACAGCACCAAGCCTGCCTTCTCGCGCGATTGAATCCAATCCTTCCCGCGCAAGCTTTTCCTCTTCAGCACTTACGCTCAGGCTAAACGGGACTTGTGCTTTGCTTCCTCGTGGAACGTGAGTGAAGCCCTGAAAAAGTTTCGCTGTAAACTGAAATTCAGGGTTCACAGCCGCAGTCATGTGGCACCACTGTTTTCCGATGTGGGGGCGGATGTGCCCGTAAAAAGACGTAACGATCTCACAACAATCGATGAACTGGGCCAGATATTTCAGTGGATGCACCTTCCGCTTCTTGAGGTCCGGCGGATAGACGATACCCTCCCAATCCTTATAGGAAAATCCGGCGGTGCCGATAAAAATCTCCATCTGCCGCTGCCCCTCTGTGAGTTGGATGCTGCGAAGAAGGGCAGCTCCTGGTCAATGGCTCTTAGCCTTTCGCTTTTAGCTGAAGCATTCTCTCCAGCTTTAACCCAATCATCTCAATCACTTATTCGTCGCAGGCGAGGGGCGACTGCGGTCCACATCACAACAGGCGGATTCAAACCGATGTTTCGCTCAACCTTGGATTAAGTACACAAGGTTAGAGCGAAAAAGAGCTGTTAGCCCTAGCTATGCTGCTCGTTTTAGGACTAGACTGCTGGCAAGCCCGAAAGTTTCCTCCCAGGAGAATCTAGAATGCAAGTTACGCTCCCCGCCCATATTTCAGCGCAGTTGAAAAAGACATTTCTTACAACCAGTGCGGCCCTGTTATTTTTTGCCGCCAGCAGCAGCGCGCAGGTAGTGCGCCAAATCAGCCCTTCAGGGACTACGCAACCCGTGCCCACCCAAGTGGGGGTTCCCGGAACACAAAATGTCGGCATACAAGATCAGGAACTTGATACTGCCCTTGACGGCAATGACAGTGATGACGATCTTGGCGTCGACATTCAGGGAAACATCTCCGGCAACACCGCCCTCAATCGCTCGATCGCTCCCGGCCCCGGACAGGGACCCGCAGTTCCGGGGAATGGAAAAGCCAAGTCCAACCCTGAGATCGTAACCAGCTTTGATGGCCTCAACTTCTTCAACCAGCGCTTTGCCAATAACGGCAACCAGTTTTCCATCGAGCCACCGGACCAGGCTCTCTGCGCCGGCAATGGCTTTGTGCTGGAATCGGTAAATGACGTTCTTAACATCTATGGCCCGGATGGCAGTTCATTGCTGGGAGTTACCGATCTGAACACATTTTATGGCTACCCGGCGGCTATTGATCGCACGAAGAATCCGCTGCAGTTTGGGCCGTCTATCACTGATCCCACGTGCCATTTCGATGCTGCTTCGCAGCGCTGGTTCCACGTGGTGCTCACGCTTGATCGCGTTGCGCCGACCACGCAAAACCTGAATGGTAAGAACCATCTGGACATAGCCGTGAGCAATACCTCCAACCCGCTTGGCAGCTGGACCGTCTTTCATCTACCCGTGCAGGATGATGGGACAGATGGCACACCGAATCATGGCTGCGTAGCCAGAGTGAGAATTAACGGCGTAAACACCAACATACCGGCGCAATGCCTGGGGGATTATCCCCATATCGGCATGGACGCAAACGGGCTCTATATCACTACCAACGAATTTGATCTGTTCACGCCCGGAAGGTTCCACGGCGCACAAATCTACGCCATCTCCAAGCAAGGCCTGATTTCCGGTGGACCAGCCAACGTGGTGCAGTTTGATACTACGGCGCTGGCGCCCACATTGCCGTTTGGAATTCAGGGATTCACAGTGTTTCCAGCGCTTTCTCCGGGGACAGACTTCCGGTCTGACAACGGCGGAACAGAATTCCTGCTGAGTTCATTGGCCGTGTTCTCCAACACCGGAGCATTCAACGCGTTGGTGAGCTGGCAACTCACGAATACGCAATCGCTCAACGGCGCAACTCCTGCCGTGAACCTGACCACGGGAACGGTCGATACTCAGACTTATGCTGTTCCTTCCAGCTCAAATCAGAAAGCCGGTCCCTTCCCGCTGGGGCAATGCCTTGCCGACACTGCTCTCTCAACTCCATTTGGCACGGGCTGCTGGCGCTTCTTCTTTGCTTCAGGAGGCCCGTTTAGCAATCCGGATACAAGACCGCCCAGCAATGATTCCCGCATGCAGCAGGTTTCATACGCCAACGGCAAGCTCTGGGCCGCACTTGACACCGCTGCTACCGTGAACGGAAACAAGCAGGCTGGCATCGCGTTTTTTGTGCTTCATCCCAGCGGAACGTCGGCGAGTGTAATTACCCAGGGCATTATCGCTCTGCCTGGCAACAATGTAACCTATCCGGCGGTCGGCGTAAATTCCAGCGGACGTGGCGTGATTGGTTTCACCGTGCTTGGTAACGACCATTATCCCAGCGCCGGGTATGTTGCGCTCGACGCAAAAGTCGGGGCCGGTGACGTGCATATTGCCGCTGAAGGAGCAGCCCGCCAGGATGGATTCAGCGGCTACTTCCCTGAAGTGAATCCCATTCGTCCGCGGTGGGGCGATTACGGCGCTGCCGCGGTGGATGGCGACACCATCTGGTTTGCCAGTGAATACATTGCGAGTTCTTGCGATCTGGCAACCTATGTGGCTACTAACTTCACGTGTGGAAATACGCGCGGCTCAATAGGTAATTGGGCCACGCGCATTACTCACGTCAAGGTCCAGTAGCTTTAGAACTGCACCTCAGAAGGGCCGGAGCAATCCGGCCCTTTTTCTTGACCTCTGCCGTCTCTAACTTTGGTAACTTTTCTGCCCTGCGCATCTGGGACAAAATAAGGCCAATATGTCGCTGGCCCCGGCCCAAGATCACGCAGAACAACTCCAAATAAGTGTGCCTGCCGCCGATGCTGCCGCGCCTTCACGCTGGCGCGCGCTGCGCCTTGGCTTCCGCAAGATGCCGCTCTGGACGCGCTACGGAGCCATCACCATTTTGTTGATCGCAATAATTTTTGTCGTTTATGCGACCATACCTATAGAACAAGCCCATTTGCAGCTCATTTGCCAGCATAACTTCCGCTCCGCCCAGCTGTCCGTTCTTGTAGATGGTTCGGTCGTGTACAGCAGCAATGTGAATGTGGCGGCCAAAAAGCGGCTCGGCATTTTGCCTAAAGGCCAGTCAGGACCGGAAATTTTCTCCAAGCTAATAGATGTTCCCACCGGGAGGCATGTGGTGCAGATACGCATGAGCGCTCCGGATGACGGCTTTGATCAGGCGCGGAGTGCGGCCGCCGATTTTACTTCCGACCGTGAAAGCATTCTGCAAGTCAATGCCACGCGCCGCAATACTCTGGCCGTGAATTTTGATGGCGCAACCACCTCAGCAGTGGCGACGAACGGTTCCTCTGCACCGGATTCTCATCCGCTGCCCAAAAACGGGATCACCATCGTCTTCAGCATTCTGGGGACAATGCTTTCCGCCAGCATCAGCTTCTTAGTGCAGGAATTTTGGCGCTCGCATAAGAACCGCATGAGCAGTTAGCAATTAGCCAAACGGAAAGACCAATAGTCATAATTTAAAACCAACTTCCACTCCTTTGCGTTCCTTCGCGTCCTTTGCGCTTAATTTGGCTTTTTCTCGCCCGGCAATTCCGGCGGTGGATAATAAACCTTGCTTCCGCCGATCTTTTGTACCTCATCGCGGAACGTCGTCCCGTAATCCTTCTCGCTGGTCAGGGCATAGGCTTGGCGCTTGTAATTCCAGCTCTTTGGATTCAGCCGCTGTGCTTCTTTGAAATGCGCAATCGCTTCTGCATGGTGTCCGGCCTTGTAAAGCTGCTCGCCCAGGCCAAACTCTGCCGCGGCCTGCGCGATGTTGGGATCCTGCGCCGTCAGTCTCTCTCGCAGATGGTCTTCACTCATTACGTACGCGCTCTTGTCGCCTTGTTCCACCCAGTCTTTCAGCGCGTTGAGATACGGCTCAGAATCCAGGCCGCTGAATTTCTTGAAGCGATCGTCTACAAATGCAACTTCATTCGGGCGCACAATGCGCCCTTGCTCATTGATCCAGACGCCGGTCGGCACGTTGACCATGTTGTACAACTTGGAGACGAGGTGCTTTTCGTCGATCACTGCCGTATAAGTCAGCGGACCAATTTTCCTGGCTGCCTCAATTGTCTCTTTGGGCAGATCGGGCCTGGTTTCCTGATAAAGCAGCGGCTCAATCCACGGGCCGGCATCTTTTGCGCCGCCGGTATCCTGGGCCACAGAGATGATCTCAAAATTCTTGTCTTTCAACTGCTGGTAAATTGCCTGCCAGCCTGGCAGGTCAAAGCGGCACCCTCACCAACTGGCCCATGTAACCAGCAGGATTTTCTTTCCTTGAAAATCAGAGAGCCGATGCAGCTTGCCATGCAGATCGGGCAGCGCAAAGTCCGGCGCTTGCAGTGAACTGAGCTGCTGGCGCTGATCAGAGCGCAGCCCAAAATACCAAGTTTCGAGCGCGGCGTCATGCGCCACCGGTTGGTGGACGAGCGTGGCAAACGCCGTGATGTTGAACCACGTTTGAGTTGATTTTCCGTTGCCCGGGCCCTTATGAATGAACGCGTCGTGCTTGGCTTTGGGCAGGGGGAAGCAGAGTTCGTCGCGGCACACACCTTGCGGCTTTACTTCAAACCGTGTTGCTCGCTTCAGATCGGCACTCGTGATCCAGAGTTGGCCGGCGTCTTCACGTGCTGCCGAAAGATCGGTTGCCGTGTCGTCATAAACAATGGTGGCGCGAATTTCTTTGGCTGCCGAAGGAAGAACCGTAAGCAGAAGAATAAGGAGCAGCCCGGAACTCATACTGGCTTTCATCATGAGGGTCTCCACGTGCAGCGCAATTATAAATTCGTTCCGCGTGAGCGCAAACGCGTGTCTTAAGTTGCAGGAAGTGGCGTACAAGGCCCTTTGGGCGGAAAAGCGCCTAGTTGTTTGTCTCGCTGCAAAGGGCCTTGATTTGTTGAGCTTACGCGGACGGCTGTTAACTCCAAAGTTAACCAGTGCAGGGCCAAACGTAACAATTCTTAAAATTTTGCAAGCCAAATCTATTGATAAATTAGACGGTCTAACAAGGGCAGTTTGCTGGGACGGCTTACGATGAAGCGATTGCGAAAACAATTTGCGCGGTTGGGAACGCTGCTTACCTGCGCCCTGGCCTGCGCCCAGCCCGTACCGCGACTGAGCAATATGACGCCTGCGCTCTCGCTGGTTCCTTCTTCCATCATCATTCCCGCAAAGCAGCCGTGCGTTCATCCTATAGAGCCGTTTGATATCGATGATTACAATGGCCCGCTGAGCCAGGTGGTCGGGCGATTTACGCAGCGGCTGGAAAGCACGACAGTCCACATTCCGCGCCGCAAGAGCGATCTCCGCCCTTGCGCGCTTTCCGCCTCAGATAAATTCCACATGTTTGTGGAGAGCACTGCCGATCCGCTGAACTATGTTGGCGCAGCCTGGGACGCCGCTACCGCGCAGATTGATCGCGACGATCCCAGCTACAAGATGGGCGCTTCCGGCTATGGAAAACGCTTCGGCGCCGCCGTCACTGACAATGCGACCGGCGATTTCTTCGGCATCTTTCTTTATCCGGCTCTCTTCCGGCAGGACCCGCGTTATTACCGTCTGGGACAAGGCTCCACGCAGTCGCGGCTGGGTCACGCGCTGGCGCACAGGTTTGTTACGCAGGGCGACTCCGGCAAGCTTATGCCGAACTATTCTGAGTGGTTTGGCACCGTAAGCTCCAAAGCTCTAAGCAATCTTTATCATCCCGGAAATCCCCGCGGATTCGGCCCCACCGCCAGCCGCGTTGGGTATAGCGTGGCCAATGACATGGCGTGGGACGTGCTTCGCGAGTACTGGCCAGAGATCGCGCGGAAATTCAAGCTGCCATTCCGCACCCGCAACTAAACGCTGCAAAAAAAGACGGCGCCGAAACGCCGTCCCTGAAAACATTCATCAACAATCTAGAAGGTAAACTTCGCTCCTAGTTGGAACTGCCGCGTGTTGAAAGCCGTTCTGGGTGCGCCCACAGCGCCGCTGGGTCCGGAGATGCCATCGCCGAAGTGCGTTGGTATCTGGTTGGGAATAAAGTCCGGCGCGCCGTAAACCGAAAATACTTCATCAATGTTGGTGTGATTTAGAAGGTTGAACGCGTCC
>DASXJO010000691.1:0-9301 GCA_036497385.1 Candidatus Angelobacter sp.
CGGCATCGCCTCTCCCAATGGATTTTTGAAGTCGGAATTTGATAACGCGTATCGGTCGATTTCCAAACTCGAGTGAATCGTAGCCATCTTTCGCGCGTGTAGCTGCATCGCGCAAAAAATCACTGCATTGAAGAAATCCAGTTCTGGATTGCAGAAAGCTCGCATCGAAATATGGGTACCGCTAATCCGGTACGCCTATGCGTCGATTGCTCACACCTGCGGCCTTGATTCTCTTTACCTCGTTCATCTTCTGCGGAATGGCGAAACTGGCTGCGGCCCAGGACGAAATCAGGCCATCATTTACTAAATTTTCTGAAAGCGTGGACAGCGCTGATCTTCCGCGGGATCGGATTGACCCGAAGAGTCTCCTTTTATTCATTGGCCAGCAGATACATGAAACCGAGCTCGATTGCTCGCACTTTGTGCAATATCTCTATGAGCAGGCCGGCCTGTATTACGGTTACGCGCCTTCAAGAACGCTTTATGACGGGATGGAAGGGTTCAAGCGCGTAGCTCATCCGCGTCCGGGTGATCTGATCGTCTGGCGCGGACATGTGGGAATCGTTGTCGATCCGGAAGAAACTACGTTCTTGAGTGCCTTGCGTTCTGGAGTAAAAGTTTCATCCTACCAGTCAGATTATTGGCAGAGGCGAGGCAAGCCGCACTTCCTGCGCTATGTTGGCCCGAACGCGCCGGAATGGGCAACACGACGAATTGCATCGCGCAGCGGTTCCACTGGCGAATAAATCGATTTTCAAGAATCAATGGGATAAGTTAGCGTTGTCCGGCGAGAACACCCGTGTTGGTCTTAGCTGCACGTTGTTCTTCATACCATTTCACTGTGCGTTTCAATCCCTCTTCAAAGCCCACGTCGGGTGAGTAGCCCAGATGCTTTTGCGCCAGCGTAATGTCCGCCAGTGAATGCTTGACGTCGCCTGTGCGTGGTTCGGCATATTTGGCTGGCCCGTTGAAGCCGATGATCCTGCCCAGCATTTCAAAGATTTGATTCAATGAAAACCTTGTGCCTGTTGCGATGTTGAACACGCGCCCTGATACTTCTTCTGCCGGCGCGGCGCATGCCTTCAGGTTCGCCTGCACGGCGTTGGCGACAAACGTGAAATCGCGGCTCTGCTCCCCATCGCCAAAGATCGTGGGCGACTCTCCCAGTTGCATCTGGGTAATAAACTTGGCCAGCACGCCGGAATATTGTGAGTTCGCATCCTGGCGCGGCCCAAAAATGTTGAAGTAGCGCAGGCTCACGGTCTCAAGCCCATAAACTTTTGCGAATGTCTGGAGATAGTATTCACCTGTGAGTTTCTGCACTGCGTAAGGCGAGATAGGCCGCGGAAGCATGTCTTCCCTTTTGGGCAAGACTTCGCTTTCACCGTAAGCTGAAGAAGAAGCCGCATACACCACACGCTTTACGCCGGCATCACGCGCAGCAAGCAGAAGGTTGAGTGTGCCATTTACGTTCACGGCGTGCGTCAACTCAGGCTCAACCACCGACTTTGGCACTGAAGGCAGCGCTGCCTGGTGGATTACAAAATCAATTCCATCACAGGCTGAAGCCACTCCAGCCTTATCCAGTAAGCTGACTTCACGGAAGTCGATGTCATTCCCAATATCAGCGATGTTCTGCCACTTGCCCGTGGAGAAATCATCCAGGCCTCGAACCGTTTCTCCGCGCCGGACCAATTCATGCGCAATCGACGAGCCAATAAAGCCCGCAATGCCTGTAATAAGATACTTCGCCATTGATGTATAGACCTCAGGTCAGCTGCAAGACTCTGCTGTGACCACGCAATTCTTAATTCACTCTCGCCCGCAGGCTGAAGTCGCGGCTCCCTGCCGGAGATAAGCCATGCTGCTTAATCTTATATAACAATGCCTTGTAGCTGATGTTCAAATCCGCCGCAGCCACTTTGCGGTTCCAGTTGGAATCTTCCAACGCGCGCTGAATTTCCCGCGCTTCGGCATCGTCCTTCAAGCTGCGTACCAGCGCCTTCAGTCCGCCGTGGCCGGATGACGAACCGCCATCTTCCAGGTTTCCATCCTTGCTCTTGGTCTGCAACTCATCTATGACCTGATTCTCGTCTTCCAGCACCAGATAGCGCTTTACCAGATTTCCCAGCTCGCGCAGATTGCCGGGCCAGGCGTAGCGCATGCATTCCTGCACCAGTTTTTCGGAAATAGGTAAAGCATTTTTCCCAAACTGGCGGGCAAAGTTGTTCATGTAATAGCGCAGCAGGATCGGAATTTCCTCACGCCGCTCACGCAACGGTGGCACCGTCACGGTGAAGGCATTTAAGCGATAGTAAAGATCTTCACGAAGCCTGCGTTCGGCAATAGCTTTCTTCACGTCAATGTTTGTCGCGGCCAGAACGCGCGCATCGACTGTAACATTGGCGCGGCCACCCAGGCGCGAGAACGTGCCATCCTGCAGAACGTGCAGCAGCTTGGCTTGCAACGCCGCGCTCATTTCTCCGATTTCGTCCAGAAGGATCGTGCCTTTGTGCGCCATCTCAAATTTGCCCGGCTTTGATTTGTTGGCGCCGGTAAAAGCTCCTGCCTCATAACCAAACAGTTCGCTTTCCAGCAGGTCCGCCGGTAACGCGGCGCAGTTCACTTTCACCATGGGACGATGCGCGCGGATTGACATTTTATGGATCAGGCGCGCCAGAATTTCCTTGCCTACACCGCTCTCACCCAGAAGCAGAACAGGCACGTTCACCTTGGCGATGAGCGCGGCCTGTGCGCGAATCTGTTTCATGGCAGGGCTGGCGGCCAGAAAAAAGAAATCATCGTCCAAATTGTCCACCAACTCTGAGCCTTTTACTGGAGCGGCAAGAGCCTGCGTGTTATTCAAAACGGGCGGATTCAGGGCCTTACGAATCGCGCCTTGAAACTGCTGCGACAAAAATGGCTTTGTGACGTAGTCGGATGCGCCCAGCTTAATCGCCTGCACCACCCTATTGGTGTCATTCACGCAGGAGATCATCAGAACTTTTTGCTCGGGATGGAGTTTCTTGCAGTTCTCCAGCGTTTGCAGGCCATCCATTCCCGGCATCACCATGTCAAGAATAAGCAGATTGGGTGCGGGTCCGCGGGTCATGCGCTGCAAGGCTTCTTCACCGCTGCCTGCGGTCTCCACATTGTAATTTTCAATTTCCAGCAGAGTCTTGGTGTACCGAAGAACACTTGGCTCATCGTCGACGAGTAATATGTTTGGCGCGCTCACTTGGTCTCCTGTTTGGCTTGGGACAACAACAAAGAAAATCTGCTTCCTCTACCGACTTCGCTTTCAACCCAGATAACACCGCCGTGCGCTTCCACCAGGCGCCGGGCTATGGCCAGTCCCAACCCGGTGCCGCGAGCGGATCCGCCCGGCAACTGCACGAAGTCTCCAAAAATTTCATCGTGATGTTCGGGCGCAATGCCGCGTCCGGTATCACTCACGTCAATGCGAACCGCGTTTTCCACCTTGCGGCTCTCTGTGCGCTCCATGTTGAACAAAAATTCGCTCTGGGCCTTCCGCCTCTCCCAGAAACAGGGCGTCACGCTGACTGTGATCAGCCCCTGCGCCGGCGTATGCTTCAGCGCATTTTCGATCAGGTTGGAAATAATATGCTGCAGCTTGGGCGGCTCAATCCTGACTCTTTCATTACCTTCCGACGGATTGAATTGGTATCTAATGCGCTTCTGCGTGGCCGTGGGAGCCCAATAATTAAAAATCTCGCTGACACTTTCATCCACGCTCGTCGATTCCTGGTTCTGTAAAACTACCCGGTCAGCTTTAAGTTCCTGAAGCAGCAAGAGGTCCTGAATCAGTTTTTGCAGACGCTGGGCGCCTTCCTGAATTTCTCCCAAAACCTGCTTCTGGCGTTGGTTGACCCCGCCCAGATGGCCGTTCAACAAGAGATCTGTATAGCCGAGCATAACCACCAGCGGCGTTTTAAATTCATGTGCCGCGGAAACCAGAGGAAAAGCCGACGGCTCAACTTCTTCATGTCCGCAACGCAACTGCCTTTTGCGCCGTTCAGGAGGTATCACCTCCACAATTTCCGCGTCGGAGCAATGAGACGAATGTAGCGTGGAAGCAATCAGGCTATGACATTCTGGAGATTCGACATCGGCGTTAACGTGTTCTTTTTCCATCACTCCTCATAGCTTGGCCATACCAACTTGCGGCCAGAGGCTTTACGGGCCCTGTCTCTTACCGCCAAATTGAGATCGTAAGTATCCAGCTCTCAATTTGGCTGTGACGCCTGTCACTTTATGCAGTAGAGTGCAGCTAAACTGCTTTACGTTTCACTTGGCGATCGAGAAAGCCTCGGACGCGCCAATGAGTAATATGTCGTGTGGAATGGAGGACAGTTGTAGAATACGCCGGCAATCTGCGCCGTACGATTCAAAGAACGCCTGACTGGAAGACCTCTTTTGCCAACCCGCACTGGATGTCAAGCCAATGCAAGGCCAGCCAACCGAGATAAGTTGATTCTGCAAGACTCTATACCCCTTCCAGGTGTCCGCTTCCGTCGAAATGCCAATAAGACTCAACACAGAAGGAGACTCAGCAATAAGCCTCACTTGGGGGCTGGTTGAACCCGTTGGCAATCGTCCACTTGGCCAATAAACTTAGTGTACTTAAGTACAATGTACTATAAGGAGTGTGCAAATCATTTGCAAGAGGAAATATTGGAAATTCTAAAATTTCTGTGGAATTCGGATTGTCATGAATATGCAAATTATTTCATATTGCTAGCCCGTGATTGCTGGGTGAGTTACAGATAATCACTTTATTTACTTGAGGTTAGACTACATCGAATAAGCACCGGGTGGCAGTCCACTTGCACTTTCCAGTAGTGCAAATCCATGCTCGCTGCCCACACAGAACCGACGCTCGCGCTTGAATCCCGCCCCACGGCAGAAGTATGCACAGTGCACATAGCCCGTAGCTGGGAAGAATTGGAGCAATTTCGGGAAAGCTGGGATCGTCTACTGCTGGCAAATCCAACGTCCTCTATATTCCAAACCCCGGAATGGCTTGCAGCCTGGTGGAAGGCATTTCACGGGGACAAGAAATTGCTCGGCCTGGTCTTCGCTGACGCGGAAGGCCGTACGCTTGGCATTGCCCCTCTTTATCTTGAGCGAAACTCATTTTTCTGGCGTACGCTCACCACGTTGCGCATGGTTGGCGCAGGATCAGGAGATTCTGACGCGCTCGATTTCATTACCTCGCCGGGCCACGAAGAGGTCTGCGCCGATGCATTCGTGGCATGGCTCGACCAACAAGAAGATTGGGACCTCTGCGCCTTGGAGACGCTTCCACAAAATTCGCTTGTGGCAAGACGGCTTGGCACGCGCCTGCATGAAGCCGAATGGAGCATGGATACCACGCTCACGCCGAACTTTGTTGTCGACTTGCCAGCATCATGGCCGCAGTACCTCAACGCGCTGGAACCATCATTTCGTCCGCTGCTCACGCGTTATCCCAAACGCCTGCAGTCACGTTACAGCGTTCGCTTTGTCCGGTGCGAAGATGTAGAGGATCTGAAGATCCATTTGGCGACATTGTTCAGCCTGCACCAGATGCGCTGGACCGGCCGCGGCGAACCGGGTGCATTTGCCAATCCGGATAGACGGGATTTTTATTTCGATATGGCTGCGGCGTTCTTGCAGCGCGGATGGCTTGAGTTCTGGCTGCTGGAGTTGGATGGCGAAATCGTTGGCACGCAATTCTGCTTTCGCTATAACGAAACTGTTTCCCTGCTCCAGGAAGGTTTTCATCCCAAATACGCGGCGGAAAAGATCGGCTATGCCCTACGTGCACACGTTCTGGAAGAGATGATTCGCAGCGGCGCCAAACACTATGATTTTCTCGGCGGCGACGATCCATACAAAGCCAAATTCGGCGCTCAACAGAAAAATTATCTCAATCTGACTTTTGCAGGTCCATCCCGGCTGGGACGCGCGGATCTCGCACTTCGTAGACGAAAGCGACAAATCAAGACCTTGCTAAAAAGCAAACTGCCTGCCGGCGTATTGGCCCGCTTGCGACCCGATGCCGTAGCCCAAGTGGCCAGCGCATCGCAGTAAACATTTTGAATGGAGCGAAATATGTCAACCATCTATCAAAGCATTCCAACCGAGCCAAGCACCGTTTCTGCTGAGCGCCTTAGAAAGCTGGGCCAGGAAATGGGCCTATGGAACCATGGCTTTGATTTCGCGCGTTTCGCTAAACAACTTTTCGGCGACATAGATTTTCGCAACAAGACCATGCTTGAGATCGGCTGCGGCAAAGGAATGCTGTGCCTATGGGCATCTCTCCATGGCGCTGAAACTGTGGGCCTGGAGCCAATGGCTGAAGGCTGTTACGACTCCAGCGAATGCCATACGGCCTTTAAGGTGATGGCTGAAAGACTTGATTTGCCCCAAGCGACGATTCTTCCCCTTACGGTTCAAGGTTTTCAAGGTCCAAAGAACTACTTTGACGTTGTGCTATCGCTGGCTTCCATCAACCATCTGGATGAAAAGAGCTGCATCGCTCTCCTTGACTCGCCGGACGCAGTCCGCGAATACCAGGAGATCTTCCGCAATATTGCCGCCATGATGAGGCCGGGAGGCAAACTTATTATTATGGACGCCGCGCGGCACAATCTTTTCGGCGATCTGGGAATTCGGAACCCGTTAACGCCCAACATCGAATGGTTCAAGCATCAGCAGCCGGAGTTCTGGGCAAAGCTCCTGAGCGGCTGCGGTTTTGGCCAAGCCAATATCACATGGGCCAGCGGCAAGCTCTTGAGATACGCCAGACTCACCACGATCCCCAAGACCCTGTCTTATTTCGGGCAAAGCGTCTTTCGTCTTGAGATGACTCGCATTGCGTAGCTTTAGCGCAGTATGCAATTAGTTGCATACTGCGCAACTGCTTGCGTCAGCTAAACTACCGATCTCGAATTTACATCTTCATGGTTGTAATGTCTGAATAATTTACACTTTTGATTCCTCCCTTCTCCTCGACTGACTACCAATTCCCGCCAAATTCCTGCATTCGCGAGTTTCCGTCTGTGTGGCCACATTCTTGCAATTCGTTTTGCACAACTGAGCAGTAACCCTCGTTAGTTTTTCCTTCCGGGAACTTTGGTTTTTCTGGCCAAGAAATAAGCAGCGATAAGAACAGGTGCGCGCACGAGCGGTCACTGGAAGACAGTGGACTGCACATGCCGTGGTGCATGGTCGAACGATTCGACTGCCGATACTTATCCCTTGAGACGCAAACATTGAAGTGATGAAGTAGTGAAGAAGTTTCAGCAACGTTGGCAGAGCGCCTGAAAGTTTTCTTCAGATTTAGGAGTTACTGTGCGCAACAAAACAAATCACGCAGTTCACGTTGGGACCTTGGTGCTGTTACTCATCTCCATGGTGAGCGCGATTGGTTGCGGAGGAGGCGGCGCACAATCCGCCGCTGGATCGCCCGCTCCTTCCCCCACTCCCACTGCCACTCCTGTGCCTTCTTCAGCCAGCCTTTCCGCGACGCCCAGCAGCCTTGGATTCGGCTCGCAGGTGCTGAACACCCCAACAACGCAGATCACCAAAATTACCAATACGGGCAGTGTTGCTGTCGCAATCACGCAGGACACGATCGCTGGCTCTGGATTTTCTGTAGGCATCACCACGCCCATCAATCTGAATCCGGCGCAAAGCGTGAATGTTCCAATTGTGTTCAATCCCGCCGCGGCAGGGACGGTGAATGGCAGCTTGGTTCTGATGAGTAACGGCACTACCGTGCTCTCTGTTCCGCTTGCGGGAACCGGACTTGCTCCGCTCGCGCATTCAGTAGACATCGCCTGGGATCCAAGCACTTCCGTGACGCTGCAAGGATACAACGTCTATCGCGGAACGGTGAGCGGTGGTCCTTACAGCAAAATTTCTCCGACGCTGGCAACGTCGACGCTGCTTTTTACCGATACCACCCCCGTTTCCGGCAAGCAGTACTTTTACGTGGTCACCGCTGTGGATACCAGCGGGACGGAGAGTGCGGCTTCCGCACAGGTCGCCGTGGCTATTCCAGTGCCATAAAGAGGCCGCTGAGGCCATTTTCGCTTGCCATCAAGATAGGAATTGGAGTTGCAATGCTTAGATTTCTAAAAATCGTTTCCGTTCTCTCCTTGCTTTTCTCTGCGGCATTCATGTCCGCGCAAATTGCGCCACCCCGCATCTTTTTCTCTGACCTGGAAAGCGGCCCGAATACCGGCGGCCAGAACAACAACGGCGTATGGGTCACAATCTGGGGCAAGGGCTTTGGGGCGACACAAGGAACATCAACGGTAACTGTCGGCGGAGGTGCAGCCGCTAACTATCCTCTCTGGTCAGACGGCAAGATCATTTTTCAGCTGGGAGTTGCGGCAAAAACCGGAAGCATTATCGTGAATGTGCCGGGCATCGGCGCCAGCAATGGCCTACCGTTCACCGTGCGCGCCGGCAACGTATTCTTTGTCGCGACGACGGGGAACGACGCCAACACAGGCAGCTTCACTTCTCCCTGGAAGACTATTCCAAAGGCCAAGAACGCTATTGCCGCAGGTGACACGGCATATATCCAAGATGGCGTGGCACAGACTTCAGAAGATAACTTCACCGCCTACCTGAGCATGGATAATGCCGGAGCCAGCAACTCGGGTACGGCTACTGCGCCCAAAGCGCTGATTGCCTATCCCAACGCCACGGCAACGGTGGGAGTGGCCGGCGGCCTGCATTACGGAATTCGCACGCCGAACATCGGCGCGCACGAAGACTACTGGGTCATCTCACAATTGCATATCGTAGGTGGGACGCAGGCAATGGATATCGGCGGCACTGGCTGGCGGATTATCGGGAATGAAATGCAGTGCCCCGGCGCTGACGATCAAGTTGGCTGCTTTGAAATGAGTGAAGGCAATCAGGCAAAGTTTTATGGCAATGACGTGCACAATGCCGGGATCAATCCCACTTCCTCAAAGTTTTATCACGCGGTTTATTTCAGCACTGATTCCAACCATGTGGACGTAGGCTGGAACCATATTCACGATAACTTTACGTGCCGCGCTTTGCAGTTCCATTCGTCACCGCTTTGTACTCCGAGCTGCGGCGCCGCCGACACCACTGGCTTTAACCAGTTCGACCTTCACGTTCATGACAACCTGATTCATGGCGACAACTGCAATGGCATCAACTTCGCCACGGTAGATCCGTCGAAGGGTCCGGTTGAGGCTTACAACAACGTAATCTACAACGTCGGACGTATGGATCCCCTGCAACTGGG
>DASXJO010000692.1:0-8224 GCA_036497385.1 Candidatus Angelobacter sp.
CCCCGATGAAAAAGAGGCTCCGCGCCTGGGCTTTCGCGGTGTGCTCGGCTTTCTGAAGCAGAACCTGGAAGAATCCACTTCTGAAAGCTATCGCGAGTGGATGCTGAGTTACATGTCAGCCACTAAGTGCCCCGTCTGCCAAGGCAAGCGCCTGCGTCCGGAAAGCATTGGCGTAAAGGTGAATGGGCTTTCAATCTCTGACTTTACCGCGCTGCCGGTTTCGCGCTCCGTGGATATGGCAGCTAGGATCACGCTGAATGATCGCGAACGCTTGATTGCGGGCCGTGTGCTGCATGAGATCAGTGAGCGCCTCCAGTTTCTGCATGCTGTGGGCCTTGGCTACATATCGCTTGATCGCTCCGCGGCCACACTTTCCGGAGGCGAAGGCCAGCGTATTCGGCTGGCAACACAGATCGGGTCGAAGCTGCGCGGAGTGCTTTACGTTCTCGATGAGCCCTCCATCGGACTTCATCATCGCGATAATAATCGGCTGCTTCAAGCCCTGGAACACTTGCGCGATCTGGGAAACACGGTGCTCGTGGTGGAGCATGACGAAGAAACGATTCGTCGCGCCGATTATGTGATTGATCTTGGCCCTGGAGCTGGATTGCTGGGCGGAGGCGTGGTGGCCTATGGCACTCCTAAAGAAATCATGGACCAGTCCGGCTCCGTTACGGGCCAGTATATTTCCGGACTCAAAAATATAGCCGCGCGTTTTGAGCCGCGTGCCACAAATGGCAAGGCTGTTACGGTGCTGGGCGCCAAAGCCAATAACTTGCGTAGCGTTGATGTAACGTTTCCGCTGGGAGTGATCACGGTCGTGACTGGCGTCTCGGGCTCGGGAAAATCGACGCTGGTGAATGATATTCTTTACAAGGCGCTGGCCAAAACACTTTATCGCTCGCGAGAGGAGCCCGGCGCGCACAAGACGATCTCCGGCGCGGAGCATATTGATAAAGTCATCCGTATTGATCAATCGCCCATTGGCCGGACGCCCCGTTCGAATCCGGCGACATACACCGGCGTCTTCACGCACATCCGCGATCTTTATGCCATGCTGCCGGAATCACGCGAGCGCGGTTACAAAGCAGGACGCTTTTCATTCAACGTCTCCGGGGGCCGTTGCGAGCACTGCCAGGGTGAGGGCGAGCGCCGCATTGAGATGAACTTTATGCCGGATGTTTATGTTTTATGCGAAGTCTGCGGGGGCCATCGCTATAACCATGAAACGCTGGCGGTGCGCTTTAAGGGCAAATCCATTGCCGATCTGCTGGAAACCTCCGTTGCCGATGCGCTGCCGATTTTGGAAGACATTCCACAGATCCGGCAAAAGCTGCAAACGCTAGATGATGTTGGATTGGGCTACATCAAGCTGGGCCAATCCGCGGTGACTCTTTCCGGGGGCGAAGCACAGCGCATGAAGCTGGCCAAGGAACTTTCCAAACGGCAGACCGGGCGCACGCTCTACCTGCTGGACGAGCCAACCACCGGTCTGCATTTTGAAGATGTAAGCAAGCTTTTGGAAGTCATCCATCGCCTTACCGATCTGGGAAATTCGGTGATCATCATTGAGCATAACCTCGATGTCATCCGCAACGCGGACTGGATCATTGATCTGGGACCGGAGGGAGGAGAAGACGGCGGGAGAGTGGTGGCACAAGGAACGCCGGATCAGGTTTCCAAAATCAAGAAATCCTATACCGGGCAGGCTTTGGCAGAATACATGAGCAGAGCGCGCAAATAATTGATTGCAAGAGTGTTGTGCGGCTGCGTTCCAGATTCGTAACAAACAACACAAAAGTTATTTCATCATTTGTTTGGTAAATTACATTTCTTGCAACCTTCTCCTTATACCTGGGCACAATCGAGGGGTAGCGGCTTTGGCTTTCTAACGCTTCAAACGCTACCCCTTTAGTCTTTCCAAAGAAAACTCTTGATGGTGTACATTGGAATTAAAAGGACTCACTTTTTCCAATCCTGTGCATTCATTTGATCCCATTTCGCAAGCCGATCAGCTGCCGCCCATCGCAATGGAGCCTTTGCAGGCTGCTGAAACAGAAAAAACCGAAGTCGACCTGATTGATGTCCTGCTGGTGGGCGTGACGATGGCGATGGCATTTCTCATCCTTGGCAGCGTAGCAGCGGCCATCTTTATCTTTACGCATCGATCTTCTGGGCTGGATCCCAAGGTGCTGGGAGAGGCCTTGGCAAAGAATGCGTTTTTCATTGTGCCTACCCAATCTGTGATTTACCTGACCATTATTGGTTTTATGGCGCTGCTGGTCTGGGGACGTCATAAAACTTCGCTGGCTGACGGCGTCCATTGGAACGTCCCCGCTCTTCCGCGCGTGTGGGGGCTTGCACTGATAACAGGTACAGCCCTGGCTTTGGTATCAGATATCGGCGAAGTCGTTCTCCATCGCTGGATACCGGACTCACTCCCTATTACCGAATTTTTCAAAGATCGTCCGTCAGCCTTGCTGCTGGGCGCATTTGGCATTCTGGTGGCGCCGCTCATGGAAGAGCTGCTTTTTCGTGGCTTCCTGTATCCCGCCCTGGCTCGATGGACAGGCACTGCCGTTTCGGTAATCATTACCGCTTCTGCGTTTACTCTGCTTCATGGTGCCCAACTGGGTTATTCCTGGGCACCGCTGCTTCTGATTTTTGTGGTGGGCGTGACGCTTACCATCACCCGGGTGCGCACCAACTCAGTGGCCACCTGCGTCATTGTGCATATGACTTATAATTTCGTCCTGTTATTGCAGACCTATATCGCCACGCACGGATTCCGGCAGATGCAGGGAATCTGAGCCGGAAATCAGTTAATCTTAAAACCTATGTCTTCTGCGCGCGACGAACTTCTTGAGTTGCTGGCTACCAATTCCTTTCGTCTGGGTGAATTTACGCTTTCTTCCGGCGGCAAGAGCGACTACTACATTGATTGCCGTACCACCACGCTTCACGCCCGCGGCGCGGAACTCACCGGGCGTGTCTTCCGTGAACTTATTCAGCAGCAGGGATGGCAACCGCAGGCTGTGGGTGGCCTTACCATGGGCGCAGACCCAATCGTTGTAGCAACATCAGTCATCAGCTCACAAATGGGCGGCCCGATTCATGGCTTTCTGGTGCGAAAAGCAGAAAAGGCGCATGGCATGGGCCGTCGCGTAGAAGGCTTTCAGGAAAAAGGCGCGCGCGTTGTTATCGTAGACGACGTCTGCACCACCGGCGGTTCGACGATCCAGGCCATTGAAGCTGCGCGGGAATTCGGCTTCAATATCGTGGGTGTGGCGTGTTTGGTTGAACGGCTGGAGGCGGGTGGCCGGCCTGCGGTGGAGAAAGCTGCCGCTCCAGCGCCATTCATCAGCGTGTTTACCTCGAATGACGTGAAGGCAGTGCATTTGAAGCTACGATAATCATGTGGCACAGCCGCCCTCGGCTGTGATGGGCTTACTTAGCCACAGACTTTGTGGTGGGTACCGGCACCTGCTCGACAATTCGTATGCCAAATCCTTCCAGCGCAGCCACGCGCTTGGGATGGTTGGTCAGCAGCCGAATAGCGCGAATATTCAAGCTCGAAAGAATTTGCGCTCCCACACCGATGTCGCGCTGTGTTTTCCTCTGATGTGCTGGCGCTGAACGTGGTTCACGATGGAACGCCAGCCGCTTTTCGTCGTCCACGTTGAAACCCTTGGAAGTCTGGTGCAGGTAGATCAGTGCTCCTGTCCCTTGGCGCGCAATCATTTCCAGTGAGCGATTAAGGACCTGCTGGCAATCGCAAAGCGAGCCGCCAAAGACGTCTCCCGCAAGGCAATGCGCGTGCATGCGCACCAGCACAGGGTCGGCGCCGCGTTCCACATCGCCTTTCACCAGGGCAACATGCGATTCGCCGTCGAGCTGGTTTTCAAACGCGATCATCCTGAATTCGCCGTGGCGCGTGGGGAGCATAGCTTCCCCAATCCGAACCACGTGGCTTTCGGTTTCCATGCGATAACGGATCATCTCCGCCACAGTCAGCATCTTCAGGTTATGAGTCTTGCAGAATTCGGTGAGGTCAGGGACGCGCGCCATGGTGCCGTCTTCATTCATGATCTCGCAGATCACGCCTGCGGGAATCAGGCCGGCCATGCGCGCCAGATCCACCGACGCTTCCGTTTGTCCGGCACGGACCAGCACGCCGCCTTTGCGTGCGGCAAGAGGGAAGACGTGCCCTGGACGCACCATGTCAGCCGCGCGGCTTGCCGGATCAATAGCAACCTGAATCGTGCGCGCGCGATCGTGAGCTGAAATGCCAGTCGTGACGCCTTCACGGGCTTCCACGCTTTCATAAAACGCGGTGCCGTAAGGGGAAGTATTTTCCCGCGTCATGGGACCGATCCGCAGATAATCCAGCCGCTCCGGCGTCATCGCCAGACAAATCAGGCCACGCCCGAACTTGGCCATAAAATTAATGGCCTCGGGCGTAATCTTTTCGGCGGCCATGGTTAGGTCGCCCTCATTTTCACGGTCTTCATCATCCACCACCACGATCATGCGACCGGCGCGGATCTCCTCAATCGCCGTGGAGACATCGGTAAAGGCTGGTTCAGCTGGCATAAAACTGGAGTTTCTCTCAGGAATTGTAGCAAAATAGACGACCGCGGCTTCAGTCGGCGATTATGGCATTCACAGACAAGAACCAATTTGGGACTGGCGATCCTGAAGACGCATTCCAGGCGAGATCGTTTTCGCCGGAGTCGGATATGGAATCTCCCGATGAGGAATCTCCTGATGATGATGAGTTCGCAGAGCTCTCGGAAGAGGAGATGAGACCATTTACTCTCGCGGAATGGCAACAGTCAATGCCCGACTATACGGCCGAAGAATTGGAAGAGAAGCTTCCCAAACCTACCCGCGAGAGCTGGATGGCTCCGGTTATGAGCTGCCTTTGGGGCACGCTATTAGGCGCTGTCGTTGCCGGTGGGTTGGTGAACGATCAGCCGAAACTGCAACAGGCCCGCGCGTTCTTCATCTTTTTCTTCGTCCTCGCGCTCCTGTTTTCCTGTATCTGGCATTGGCTGTTCTACCTGCGTCCTAAACAGCCGACGGCTAGGATGAGGGAGCAAGAGGCGGACCCGGTTGAGTCTGAACTAATGCTCCCAAATAAACAATTGCAGGAGCCAAACACGGCGGGCTCGGAACCGATCCATCCTAAGTAGATTTCGTCTACCTTCCGAGACGCTTTTCTTGCTCCTCTGGCTTACAATCTTCCTATGGCAAAGTCTCCGTCTGAACCCTTTGAAGTTGGCTGCCCGTGCTGCAACGCCGTGCTGAAAGTCGATCCTGAAACCAAGGCGGTACTCTCTCATGTTGCCGCGGTGAAGCCCAAGATGTTCAACGATTTTGAGGCAGCCGCCAAGGCCATGCGTGAGCAGGAAGGCCGCAAGGAATTCATCTTTCGCCAGGCCGTGGACGCCCAGAAGAACAACGCCAGCCTGCTGGAAAAGAAATTCCAGGAGGCCGTGAAGAAGGCCAAAGAAACGCCCGACGAAGGCCGCCCGCTGCGCGATTTTGATTTGGACTAGCTGACCGCTTTGCCCGCCAAACTCCTACTGCTCGGACATCGCGGCGCACGGCTTTACGCGCCGGAAAACACTATCGCAGCTTTCGACCTCTCCCTAAAACATGGCGTCGATGGCTTTGAGTTCGATGTCCGCTGCACGCGCGGCAAAGAGTCCATTGTTTGCCATGACAGAAAATTCAACCGCATGGCCGTGCGCACCCGAACACTGGAGCAGATCCATGCAAAATGTTCAATCGATGGCAAACCACCGTGCCTGGAAGACGTTCTTGAACTCTATTCACGCAAGGCGTTCCTGAATATTGAAGTAAAGGTGCGCGGCATGGAGCAGGTGGTCGTGGACGCGGTTAAGCGCTTTCCGCCCCAGCGCGGATATTTCATTTCATCGTTTCTGCCCAGCGTTGTGCGCAAGCTGCATGCTCTGGATTCTTCCCTGGTTGTGGGTGCTATCTCCAAATCATACTGGCATCTGCGTCGCTGGAAGGCCCTGCCTGTCAGCTATGTGGTGCCTCATTTCGGTTTGCTCACGCCCAAGCTGGTGGACGAGTTGCATGTCGCCAGCAAAACAGTGATTACTTGGACGGTGAATGATCCAAGCAAAATGTTGCAGGCCGCCGCAATGGGCGTGGACGGAATCATCTCCGACGATACGAAGCTGCTGGTGAAAACTCTAGGAACCAAATCCCGGGCTAATGTGTCTAATCAGCCGTGATGAAGTGGCGGCGAGGCCGACTTGCGGGCCCAGTTGCTCGCAAGAAGAAGGATTTCACAAGATCCATGTCGCGTAAGCCGTCTGGAGCGCAGCGATTTTTATCAACACTATCAGCGACGAGGCCGACTTTGCGCGCCGAGTCGCTTGCATCAAGGGCGGAAGAGTCTCGCGGTAGAGAATAACCTGGAGCGGTTTGTCGCATAGCGACCATAAAAATGACCCTCCTGCCGGGCCGCGGCAGGAAGGTCGAGTCACCTCAATGGATACAACTAAGCAGCAGGCTTAAGAGCAGGCGCAGCTGCAGGCTCAACAACAAACTGTTCCGTCTCCGTGGATCCCTCCATCGCCGTTGTGGACGACTGCCCATTAGCGATGGTTTGTGCCACTTCATCGAAATATCCGGTACCGACAAACCGCTGGTGCCGCACCGCGGTATAACCCTTGTCCGCGCTCTTGAATTCTTTTTCCTGGAGCCGTGAATATGCTGTCATGCCTTCACGAGCGTAGCCGTGGGCAAGCTCAAACATGCTGTAATTCAACGCGTGGAAGCCGGCCAGCGTGACAAACTGGAACTTGTATCCCATGGCGGCCAGCTCAGTCTGGAATTTCGCGATAGTCGCTTCGTCCAGCTTTTTCTTCCAGTGGAAAGAAGGCGAGCAGTTATACGCCAGCAGTTTGCCGGGGAACTTCTCATGGATCGCCTCGGCAAAGCGGCGAGCTTCTTCAATGTTCGGTTCTGATGTTTCGCACCAGATCATGTCAGCATAAGGCGCATAGATCAGGCCGCGAGCAATCGCCGCGTCAATCCCGCCCTTGAAGCCGAGGTAGCCTTCAGGCGTGCGTTCGCCGGTCAGGAACTCCACATCACGCAGGTCGCTGTCTGAAGTGATCAGCTTGGCGCCGTTCGCGTCGGTGCGGGCGATCAGGATCGTGGGCACGTTTTGAATATCGGCAGCCAGGCGCGCTGCTACCAGCTTCTGGACAAACTCCTGTGCGGGAACCAGAACTTTCCCGCCCATGTGTCCGCATTTTTTCGCGGAGGCCAACTGGTCTTCAAAGTGGACAGCCGCCGCGCCCGCTTCAATCATCGACTTCATCAGTTCAAAGGCGTTCAGGTTGCCGCCGAATCCGGCTTCCGCATCGGCGACGATCGGAGCAAACCAGTACATTCCATTCTTGCCTTCGGCATGATGCATCTGGTCAGCGCGCAGGAAAGCATTGTTGATTTCTTTCACCACGTTGGGAACGCTGTTGCAGGGATACAGGCTCTGGTCGGGATACATCTGCCCGGCGAGATTCGCGTCACCCGCCACTTGCCAGCCGCTAAGGTAAATTGCTTTGAGCCCCGCCAGGACCTGCTGCACGGCCTGGTTGCCGGTCATTGCCCCCAGGGCTTTTACGTATGACTCGGTATGGAGCATGTCCCAAAGGCGCAACGATCCCAGACAGGCCAGTGTGTGCTCAATCTGCACGGTACCGCGCAGCCGCACCACGTCTTTTGCCGAGTAAGGCCGTTCAATTCCCGTCCAGCGGGGATCTTGTATCCATTTTTCCTGTAAGCGTTGTTCTGGGGTCTGTCTCACGATTGAAGCCTCCGTATCGTCTGTCTATGATTGCGGGGCAAAAAAGAAACGTTTCTTTCCGCCGCACCCATTAGATGCGCGCATACTCCGGGCTGCAAACCAAGTCGCCCGATTCGGACTACTTAGACAAAAGAGTGCTATCATTCTCAACACTGTGGCCACACCTCGGCTCAACAAAAAGCTAAATTCTGGCGTGCCTCGCCAGCTGCTCCAGGAACTGAAGCACAACTTGGTGATGCGCCAGGTATCGAGCGGCATTGAATTGCTGGACCGCCATGAGCACCTCTTTGCGGCGGTTGGCCCGGAGCTGCCGAACGCAGCTGCTTTTGTTGGCTGTCTCGCTCAGTGGGTCGATATCGGGTATGGCGAGCC
>DASXJO010000693.1:0-8123 GCA_036497385.1 Candidatus Angelobacter sp.
CTGGTTTGAACCCAAGGTGGTGTATGGCTACTTTGCCTGCCAAGCCGAAGGAAACGACGTAGTGCTTTTCGATACGCCAGAGACGCGCAACGTAATAGCAAGATTTACTTTTCCGCGGCAGCGCGAAGGACGGAAGCTATCCATTGCTGATTTCTTCGAACCCAAGGAATCTGGGAAGTTAGACGTGATTGGGCTATCTGTAGTTACGATCGGTAGCCGCGCCTCAGAGGAAACTAAGAAGCTTTTTGACGCCGGTGAGTTTACCAGGTATCTCTACCTGCATGGTCTGAGCGTCGAGACGGCGGAGGCACTGGCGGAGCTGTTCCATAAGCAGGTGCGCGAGGAGCTAGGGATTGCCGGAGAAGACGCGCCGAGAGTGGGTGATCTCTTTCATCAGAAGTATCGCGGATCGCGCTACTCGTTTGGCTATCCCGCATGCCCGAACCTGGAAGACCAGACCAAGCTGTTTGCGCTGCTGAAGCCGGAAGAGAACATTGGCGTGCGGCTGACCAGCGGTTTCCACATGGAACCGGAACAGTCAACGTCGGCGATCATCGTCCATCATCCCCAAGCCAAGTATTTTGTGGTGTAAGCAACACTCCTGAACAAGCCCGTAGCTCCTAATGGCATGACGCGCAGCATACTGCCAAGTTACGCCAAGTTGCGCCCATAGTCTTTTTTTGCTGAACTTAGTATTTATATACATCGATATGGCCAGAATGAAAGATGATGGATTCTATAAGCCATAGAATGCTCTTCTACTCGCGCTGTAGCTCTGCCATACAAGCTTAAGCACATAGCCCGGTTCATCTTTAGATCATCCGACAAAGACCGCCTGAATGCCTTGTTCTTTAAAGCTTTTGAGGTCTGCCCTGTGCCGCTTCCAAAATCAGAATCGTTCTTCTCTGGAGCGTTTAGAAAATGGAAGAAGAGGGGCGGCTCTCTCTCACAATGACTTGGCTTGTTACATGCATTGTACCTAGGCAATGAGGGGAGGCTTCCCAATTTGCCTCTTCCGTTCCCTGAATCAGAATAGGAGAACCTTTATATGCAAGACAAAAAGCGCCACCTCGTGGTTCTTATAGCGAGCTTCATAGTGCTAGCAAGCATCGCATCGTACGGTCAACTGCTCAAAGGTTATATTTCCGGGAGCGTCACTGACCCGGAAGGGGCCGTGATTTCCGGAGCGCAGGTCAGGGCGACCAACGTTGCCACCGGCACTGTGCTGACCACAACCACTGACAACTCCGGGCTGTTCCGCTTCAGCCTGATACCTGCGGGAGAGTACAAAATCGACATCTCGGCCGCAAAATTTAATTCGGCCGTCCAGAATGGTGTTCTGGTTACCGCGGGTCGCGATACCGGGCTGGGCTCGATCAAACTGGCCGTCGGTCAGGCCACCACCACGGTGGAGGTCACCGCGCAAGCGCCGCTGATTGAATCGACGCAATCGCAGGTCACCAACACCTTCTCCGGAACACAGTTGAACACCTTCGCCGGCATCCAGGAAAACCAGGGTTTGGATAACCTTGCTCTGTTTGTTCCCGGCGTGGTTTCCGCCCGTGACAATAATTTCTCCAACTTCAACGGCGGGCAGGGATTTTCTTCCAATGGCCTGCGCGGCAGAAACAATGACCAGCAGATCGACGGACAGAACAACAATGACAACAGCGTTGCCGGCCCATCTCTGTTCGTTACCAACCCTGAATTTGTGCAGCAGTACGTTCTGGTGACGAACCAGTTCGGTCCGGAATACGGGCGCAATTCTGGTTCAGTGGTAAACATCGTTACGAAATCAGGAGGCAATGACTGGCATGGCAGCATCTTCGGTTCGGAGAACAATTCCTACCTGAACGCCATGACGAACTTCCAAAAGCGTTTTCAGGGGCTCAACGATCCACCGCGCCTCAATGACGAGTTTGGCGGCTTCACCATCGGCGGGCCAATCGCCAAAAACAGGCTTTTCTTCTTTGGCGGATTTGATCAGGAGATCATTTCGCAAAAATCGATCTTCTCTTCTGACAGCCTTACGCCGACTCCCGCCGGCCTGGCGGCGCTGGCCACTTGCTTCCCCGGAAGCGCCAGCCTGGCCGCTCTCATCTCTTTCGGGCCGTACGGTATTTCCGGCGGGAACCCGCAACCTCAGGGAACGCCCACTACGGGAGTTGTGGCGGCGTGTCCGGCGGCCCAGTTTGCCGGTGTTCAGCGCGTTCTTCCAGCCCCTTCCCACATCTTTGACTGGATCGGCCGCGTCGATCTGCAACTGGGATCGGACACCATCACTGGCCGTTATCTTTTCAACCGCAACAACACGTTTAATACTGAAGACAACGGCGCTGCCGGATACGTGGTCAATGTTCCCGACCTTAACCAGGCCGTGTTGCTGAGTTGGACGCACAACATCAGTTCGCGCATGGTGAATGAACTTCGCGGATCGTTCGGCCGGACCAATGCGGAGTTCGGCGGCAATAGCATTGGAAACACCATACCTAGCACCGCGAACCTGGATCAGGCCGTCACCAACGTTGGTTTTCTAACCGGCGGGCTTCTGGGCTTTGGGCCGGCCACAAACCTTCCTCAGGGACGCATCGTAAACACCTACCAGGCGCAGGATAACTGGAACTATTTGGTCGGCCGCCACCAATTCAAGGCGGGAGTTAATTACACCTTCCAGCGTTCACCGAACATCTTTCTACCAAATATCAACGGGCAATTCCGTTTTGCGGACTGGGATGCATTTTTCGCCAACACGCCCACTGTCGTGAACATTGCCCAGGGACCAAGCTCGCTTGATTTCCGGGAGCATGACACCTTCCTATACCTCGGCGATGATTGGAAGATTACACAAGCCTTGACGTTGAACATTGGCGCTACCTGGTCTTACTATGGCCAGCCCGCCAACATATTCAATGACATCACAACGGCCCGCGAAAGCAATCCGGCGACGGCGTTCTGGAATCCGGCTTTGCCGCTTTCTGTCCGCACCTTGCCCAGAATTCCGGCTCCAACCACCAGCGTTGGGCCGAGCCTGGGCTTTGCTTACACGCCGCAGTGGGGCGGCCTGTTCACCGGAAACGGCAAGACCACCATTCGCGGCGGATACCGCCTGCTTTATGATCCGCCGTTCTATAACATCTATCTGAACATTGCCTCTTCAGCGCCTGAAGTCTTCCTGCAAGGCTTCCGGGGTACGGGTGGAGCGCCTTTGCCCGCGGCTCAATTTGGACTTCCAGCCGTGCCGACCGGCCCCAACGTTCGCGCGCTACTGGGTTCGTCGATTACTCCGGGCGTGATCGATCCACGCAGCGCTGCGGAAACCACGGTTGCGCCTAATTTTGGTCCCGACCGTGTCCATACCTGGAGCTTAGGCATTGAGCGCGAGCTTTCTAAGAACTCGGCTTTTGAGGCCCGTTACGTGGGCAACGCCGCACGCGGCCTGTTCCAGACCATTAATGCCAACCCGTTCGTGGCAGACCTTGCCACGTCATTTCCCAACCTGGTTCCGCCCGGCGTGACGCCCTGCACCACCCCAGAGATTACACCGGCGCCCGGACGCACCGTTTCCCCGGACCTGGGCCGCGCACATTGCGGTCTTGGAGTGCTGCGTGAGCGTGCGAACACCGGCTTTTCCAACTACAACGCGCTGCAAATGGAATTCCGCAGCAATAACCTATTCAAACAGTTGACACTCCGGACCTCTTACACCTTCAGCAAGACTCTCGATAACGTAAGCGAGATCTTCAGCACCTTTGGCGGCGGGAACACCGTGGCCTTTGCGCAAAACCCATTCAACAATACCAGCGGCGAATATTCGTTCTCCGGGCTGGATTATCCCCATCAGTGGTCGATCCTCTTTACTGAGCAACTGCCGTTCTTTAGGGACCAGCATGGATTGTTTGGCCACCTGCTGGGTGGCTGGTCGATCTCCGGAGACTATCTCTTAGCCTCGGGACAGCGTTATACCCCGTCACAACTCTTCGCCGCGCAGTCGGGCGCCGCAGGCGATTTCTATGACGCGAGCTTCCTGGGCTCCTTCAACGGCGGTATCGATGCGGCTCGTCCTTTTCTGGGAAGCTCGCAGGCGCCTAACAACAACGTGGGTATTTTCGCCGCGGACGCTTGCAATCTTTTCGGCGCCTGCACCACCAGCGCAACTAATCCCACGGCGTTGCTCAGCCTGAACGCCCTCAACCAGACTCCTACCGGCGCGGCCGCGCCAACGGAGCAGACTGTAAACACGAACCAGGTCCGCTACATCGTCAACTCGGGGACCTCGCAAACCGTCTTCGGCACGCCTTTCGGCAACGCTCCGCGCAACATTGCCCAGGACGCGATCTCCAACACCGCCAGCGTCTCCGTATTTAAGGGGTTCAAATTTACTGAGCGCGTTGGCCTCGATCTTCACGCTACCGCCATTAACGTCTTCAACCATCCTAACTTCTTCAGCGTTGATCCATTCGTGGAAGACGCAGGACTGCAACAGCAACTCACCGGCTTCGGTGATCCTAGCCTCACTAACAGCCAGCCGCGCAGGCTGATTGTAGGAGCTAAAATTTCCTTCTAATTCGCCAACCGATTCACCCTCCAAAGCCCGTTGCCCCCGTGCAACGGGCTTTTTTTGTACATTCTATTTTTCTGCGAAAGTTGCTGGCGATCGGATTGCTATAATCGGGCACTGAATTCAGCTTCCAAATAAAGGAATCAGAATGAACGCTCTCAAAAAATTTGAACCCACAGCCTATGCGGCGCTGCGAATCGTATTTGGATTTTTATTTGCATGCCACGGCGCCAGCAAAGTGTTCGGCTTGTTTGGTGGACAAAGGCCGCATGATGTCCTGGGCTGGACCAGCGCAGGGATTGAGTTGGTGGGCGGAATGCTCATCCTGATTGGATTGCTCACGCATCTGGCTGCTTTCCTGGCCAGCGGTGAAATGGCGGTGGCGTATTTCATGGTGCACCAGCCGCAAGGCATGTTTCCCATTAAAAACAAGGGAGAACTGGCGGTAATCTATTGCTTTGTTGCGCTGTTCATCGCCTGCCGAGGCGCAGGTAAATGGGGCATGGACAAGGGCTGAAAGCGCAGACTGGCTGTCAGTGATCTACGCGCTGACTTGCAAAGATGCGCGGTAACTCTCCAGTCCGCGCTCTAATTGCGGCAACGCTGCTTCTACTGATTCAGTCAGAATGCCGACGCCCATTCTGAATCGGTCTGGGCTCTCAAAAAAGCGCCCGGGGGCCACGCTGGTTCCGAAGTTGTTGCGCAGCAATTCACAAAGCGAGTCAACATTCCCGTTTTTGAGCCGAGGGAAGACGATGGTGCCATAGTCCGGCCAGAAGTAATCCAGATCATCGCGCTTGAGCAGGAAGTCATGCAGAAGCCCGCGGTTTGTATCCAGCATGGACTTCATTTCGGCCGCGATTTGCGGAAGTTTTTCCAGGGCAATCACGCTTAGCAGTTCGGCAGGATGCGCGAAGGTAGCGCCATGCAGATCATTGATGCGGAACATGCGCATGGTAAGTTCCGGAGAAGCGAGCACCCATCCGCACCGCAGGCCGCTCAGTCCATAAGCCTTGGTAAGGCTGTTGGTGACAATGAAACGTTCAGGGTCGATATGAAACGCGCTGGCGGGCGATGATTCAAAAAGCATTTCGCGATAAACCTCGTCCACCAGAACGCGTGCGCCAACTTTGGCAGCAATCTTTCCTACTTCCCGCAGCGTATCGTCCGGAACCAGAGCGCCGGTCGGATTGTGCAGGTTGCAAATCACAATCAGCCGGGTGCGCGGAGTCAGCTTGCGCTCTACATCGGCAGGATCAATGGCAAAATTATTCTCCGCGCGGCGCGGGAAGCGCTTGATCTCAAGCCCAAGATATTTCGCGGTGCTCAGCAGCAGTTCGTAGGTCGGCTGTTCGACCAGGATTTCGTCACCAGGTTCTGTTGTCGCAGCCAGCGCAAGATAATTTGCAAGCGACGTTCCCACTGCTTGGGCAACACATTCGTGCGATACGCGGTATCGCCGCGCGATTGCCTGACGCAGTGGCTCGTATCCATAGATGGATGCGCCATTAATCTCCAACTGATCCATGGTCACGCCAAGTTTGGACAAGGGATAGTTGGCCACGCCACTGGTGGCGAGATTGAATTTGGCAGCGGAATGCAGTTTGGCCCAGTCCATGTATGGGGAATGAGCAGTGCTTCTGGAATGTGTCATGCGCGTAAGGTCCGTCTCCAAATGTAATACATGGGAACGCCGGCCACCAGAATCGCGAAGCCGATGAGCGTATTTCCCGGATAGGTGTACAGCGTGTTGGCCATCACGGCCAGGCAAACCGCGCAGAAAAGCGCAGTTGTATAAGGATGGCCGGGCATGGAAAAAGAGGATCGCGCTGAATCGCGACGGCGAAGAATGAAGAGCGATCCGGCAGTCAGGGCCCAGAAAAGCACGTCCATGGAGGTGACGTAATTCAAGATCTTGTCATAACCACCGGTTAGCAGGATCACCATGGTCCAGACGCTTTGTATGGTGATGGCCAGCACTGGCGCTTGCGTTCGCGGATGAACCCAGGCAAGCTGTCGAAAGAAGAGCCGGTCTTTGGCCATGGCAAAGTAAACGCGAGGCGCGGTCAAAACGCTTTGGCTCAAAAATCCCAGGGTGGAGATTGCGATTGCCAGCGCAATGATGGTTGCGCCGCGTTGGCCAAGTGCCATCCGCATAACGGCAGAGGCAGGCGCAGGCGTCTTTGCCAGAGTAAGTACGCCCACCGCGCGCACGCAAACGTAGTTGACTGATGTGTAAAGCAGCGCGACAGCAATCACGCCCATGATCAAGGCTCGAGGCAGATCACGGCGCGGATTTTTTATTTCCGCTGAAGCAAAGGTTGCGGTGTGCCATCCGCCAAAGGCAAAGACCACGGGGACCATCGCCGCTCCAAAGGAGGAGAGCAATCCGCCTGAGAGCGGCTGATCCAGAACAGGTTTCCAAGTGACGTGTGCATGTACCAGGAAGGATCCGACAAATACCAGCAAAGCGATGGCCCCGATCTTCAAGACCATCAGGCCGCTTTGGACTGTTCCTCCCGCGCGCACGCCCATGCAGTTGATTACGGTGAGTACGGTCAACGCGACTAATGCGATCTGCCATTCGCCCCCATGCCATCCGGTGAGTTCAAGAAAATAGCGCGAGAAAGTAACTGTTACGGCGGCCATTCCGCCTGTCTGGATCACCAGCAGCAACACCCAGCCATAGAGAAATGAAACCAGGGGATGATAAGCGTCACGCAAGTAGGCATATTGACCGCCCGCCGTTGGCATACGGTCGGCCAACTCGGCCCAGATAAAGCCTCCCATGAGCGCGATGCAGCCTCCCACCAGCCACGCGCCTAAAACCAAAGCAGGTGTGTGGACGCGCTGGGCGACTACATAGGGATTCATGAAGATTCCTGTGCCGATGATGCCGCCCATTACAAGCATGGTGGCGTCGAACAAGCCGAGCCTGCGGGCTAGTGACTGCGTTGTACTCGTAGTCGCCTGTGGTGTAGGGGAATTCAATGCGTTTCGGCTCGAACGAATCTTAAGCGACGCGAGCGGGAAAGCATAGCAAATCTGGCGATCTGTTATTTACAATCTGAAATTTATTACGGAGGCCCTTAATGAAGAAAGTTTTCCCCTTTGCCGCATTGGTATTTTCCCTGCTTGTCGTTTCGTGCAGCAGTTCGCCCTCGAATACCGGAAACTCCAACTCTGTGGCACCAACACCTGTATCGGCGTCTTCCGGCAGTAGTGACGTTCAACCACAATCTCCGAAGGCGCAGATCGATCCCTGCTCCATGTTCAGCGCAGATGACGCGCAGGTAATCACGGGAGTTCCCATGAAATTAGCGACCGGTCATGGCGCAAGCGTCTGCATGTATGAAGAAGCTTCGCCCAACCCGGGGTTGGACACAGCCCGTGTGTCCCTCATGCTCAATGTGGAAAATTCAGCCGAGAAAGAGGACAAGGAATGGAAAAATACGAAAGATATACGGCGGCTCAAGCCGGGAGAGAAGAACATCACGAAGTTGAGTGGAATCGGCGACGAGGCTTGGTTCGATGGGAACGTTGAGAAGGGGAAAGTTGCTATTGG
>DASXJO010000694.1:0-2613 GCA_036497385.1 Candidatus Angelobacter sp.
ACCGCCAAAAGGAAGAACCGAAGCCAGGTTGAGCTCTGCTCGGTTGCAAAATTGTTATTTTTCAGTCTCATGTGTTTTTGAACTCCGGAAGAAGTTTCTGGCTAATCGCTTAGTTGTTTGCTGCTATGAACCCCATACGGCTGATGCCACTAAGATCGAGGCATGCTTGAGGCTGGTTAAGGCAAGGCTCAATCCAGCAACTGCTGCGATAGCGCCTAAGGTGAAAACCACTACTTTGTTTCTGAGAGACATAGCTTTAACTCCTGCCTTATGTATTGCACGCGGGAAACCAAAGTCATTCTCTGTAAGTTATTGATTGCACTAGTGTTGTTCCAGCGGATCTGTGTCACGGTGCGACATGGAAGGCCGCCAATGTCACAGTCGAATGAACCGGTCAATGGATAACATTATTGTTTCCAAGGACTTAGTCTCTATGCGACAGCTGCGTCACAGCCGGTGAACCTAGCTTTTGATTCCTTGGACGGGGAGAAGCCGGTATCAACCAAAAACTCAGGTAGATTAGCTATTTCTTAGATTCAAAAGGTGTTATAGCGAAGCGCTTGTTCCACTTCCGCAGGGCTGGGGACGGTTGGCAGGGCCGCAATGAGCTTTTGAGTAAACGGCTGCTGCGGGCTAAAAAAGATCGCTTGCGGCGTATTGCATTCCACGATTTTGCCGGCATGGATCAAAGCTATCCGATGGCACAAGCCGTAGGCCGAAACCAAATCGTGCGAGATAAAAAGCATGCTCATCCCCAGCTTGCGGTTCAGTTCGCCGAACAGGGCCAGGATTTCCGCCTGGGTCACCGCGTCGAGTGCGCTGGTCGGTTCGTCGGCTATCAGCAGTGCCGGACGATGCATGATGGCCATGCCAATCAAGACCCGCTGGGCCTGGCCAACGCTGATCTCCGAAGGATAGCGTCGCAGAAACTCTTCCGTCGCAGGCAGCCCAACATCTCGCAACGCCTGAAAGACACACTCTTCCATGTGATCGCTGCCGCCCTGGCCGTGTAGCTTCCAGGCTTCATTCATCTGTGTACCCAGCCGCAACGCCGGGTTCAATGCCGACATTGGGCTTTGCGGCACAAAAGAAATCACTTTGCCGCGCAGCTTGCGCCACTCTTTTTCTTTCAGCGTCAATAACTCGTGTCCGTCCCACAGAATTGAACCATGCGCCTTGCCGCCCTTCAGGTTGAGAAGACCGAGGATTGCCAGTGCCAATGAACTTTTCCCGCAGCCGCTGTGCCCCACCAGTCCCAACACTTCGCCGGGATGCAGATCTAGACGCAGATCGTCCAGGACGGGCGGTTTGTCCTTGTAGTTGATCGTCAGCCTGACCGAAAGTAGATCCATAGAAAGTTTCCTAGTGCGCCAGCGCCAGCGTCTCCACATTCCAGAAAGTCTGTGGACGAAATACGCTGGGCTCCGCGTTTTTCACCGCCGGTGCAATTGCCACAAGAGCGTCTTTATTGATGAGATAGATAAAAGGTTCCTGCTCCCACGCAATCTGCTGGACACGGTCCCAATATTGCTTGCGTTTGTGCTCATCGCCGGAAGCGGCCTGCGCCCGCATCAGCTTGTCGATCTCCGCTTCCCATTGCGTTGCCGGCGATTTCTGGTTCGGATTCCATTGATGGTTATCGGCCGAGCTCAGCCACACCGCCATCTGCGAATTGGGATCGAGTTCTACGTTCTGGAACCCCAACAGGCAAGCTTCATAGTTAAAGGATTGCGTCATCCGCTCCAGCAGCGAGTTAAAGTCCAGCGTGACCAGGTTCACCTTAATCCCAATTTTTTTCAGGTCCTGCTGGATCATGGTGGCCATACTTTCGCGCGCTCGATTACCTGCGTTTGTGGCGATCGAGAACTCCACGGCGTTACCGGCCTTATCTTTCAGGGTGTCGCCTTGCAAATGAAAACCGTCTTGTTGCAGCCTGCGTAGAGCATCCGATGCGTCATACGCATGCGGCTTGAGCTCGCTGTTGAACCAGAATTTATTGCTGGGCGAGATGATTCCGATAGCCGGAACCGCGTGACCGCGATAAACAATCCGCGCCAGGTCATTGCGATTGATCGCTTCAGAGATGGCACGACGGAAATTTGTGGAAGTAAACCATGCTTTTTTATAGGCAGGCAGCGGCGCGCCCGGAACCTGGTTAAACCAAAGTTGTTCCGTATCCGTGGAAGCGCCTGCGTCCCGAACGGAAACGCTATCGGCGGAAAGTTTTTCAAAGATTGCCGGTGAGACGGTGTTAATCAGGTGCACTTCACCGCGCTTATAGCGCATCGCTTCGATTTCAGGGTTCTGCTCAATGTCGAGTCGTATTGAATCCAGATATGGAAGCTGCTTCCCTGCCGCATCTTTCTTCCAGTAATAAGGATTTCGCTTTAATAACAGATACGATCCCGCTTTATGTTCAGCCACATAGAATGGCCCCAGTGCGGTCATTTCTTTTTGCGGCGACTTTGCCGAAAGGATTGCCACGGTATCGAAGAGATTCACAAGGTTCGCCACCGGAGCAGGGAAATCAATCTCAATCTCTTTGGCGGAAATTACATGTGTCGCCAGCTTACCTTCAGCCGAGCGGAATGCATCGCCGGTGCTGGAGTGCAA
>DASXJO010000695.1:0-2702 GCA_036497385.1 Candidatus Angelobacter sp.
CGAGCCAGGCCTGCGCCGGCAATATACAGTTCACCGGCAACGCCCACGGGCACAGGCTCAAGACTGCCATCCAGCACATAAGTACGCGTGTTAATAACAGGAAAACCAATAGGCGGAATTACGGAGCCGGAGAGAGGAAGGCTCATGGTGGCGCAAACGGTGATTTCCGTAGGACCGTAAGCATTGATCATGTGGCGGCCACGCGACCAACACGCTACGAGTTCACGAGGACACTGCTCACCAACAACAATGAGCGTTTCAATATCAGATTCTTGCCTCTCATCTAACGTAGCGAGCACTGAAGGTGTCAAAGTAGCGTGAGTGATCCTCTGCGAATGCAATATCTCTTGTAACGGGATGCCGCCGCGCTCGTCCTTGAGCAAGACCAGAGCTGCTCCCGTAGTCAGTGCCATTGCCAGTTCCCAGAAAGAAGCGTCAAAGTTCAGAGAGGCGAACTGCAACACACGCGAGCGCTGCCCCAACTTGAGATTTTGCACGTGGCTGCGAGCCAGAGAGGGAATGCCCACATGCGTGACCAATACTCCCTTGGGCACGCCGGTTGAGCCGGAAGTGTAGATCAAATAGGCCGGATGATGCGGTAGTACCGGGATTGTGCGCTCAGCTTGCAACGGATTATGCGCGGGCGACAGCATCAATTCAGTCTGGATATTCGCCGCGTCAAGGCAGATAACCTCAGTGGCTGAGTTATGACGCAACTTTTCCTGTCGCTTTACGGTCGTCAGCACAATTCGTGGCCGGGCATCCGTCAGCATATGGTCAAGTCGGGCTGGCGGATATTCGGGATCCAAAGGCAGGTAGGCTGCTCCGGATTTCCATGCCGCAAGAATCGCCACGACCATTTCCGGCGAAGGCTCCAGCGCGATTCCCACCAATGATTCCGGACCGATACCCCGAGCAATCAAATAATGCGCCAGACGGTTGGCCTGTTGGTTCAATTCCACATAGGTAAGTGATATTTCGCCCTGGGCAAGCGCCGTTGCTTCCGGACTGTGTGCGACTTGCTTTTCAAACATCTCACTGACTGTCGCTTCAGGAACTTCTTGCGCGGTGGCGTTGAATGTTTCCAGCAGGATATGTTTTTCTTCAATACTAAGGATTTCTGCGCGATGCAAGCGTGTATCGGGAGCTTGCACCATTTCTTTCAGCATCCGCACCAAGCGTGTAGAGAGTGACCTGACTGTCATTTCGTCAAAAAGGTCATTGTTGTAAGAGATATCGCCGTGTATGCCCAGCGGATCTCCAGCGGGACTCCGAAACTCACTCAGGCCAAAACCCAGATCAAACTTCGCGACGTTGGATTCAGAAACCTCAACATGGGTTGAAAGCAGAGGCAAGTTCAAATGTGTGTTTGGCGTATTTTCTAGCGTGAGAGCGACCTGAAACAGCGGATGGCGGGATTGCGAACGCTCCGGCTGCACCGCTTCCACAAGGCGCTCAAACGGAACTTCCTGATGTGAGTATGCCTCCAGCGCAAAACGTCTTACTCTCTCGATGAGTGCGGTAAATGTCGGATCGCCGGAAAGATCGGTCCGCAGCACCAGCGTGTTCACAAAGAATCCCACCAGTTCTTCCAACTCCGCTTCACTTCGTCCCGCCACCACCGTGCCAATCGGTATGTCCTCGCCCGCTCCCAGCCTCGACAGCAAGGCTGCCACTCCCGCCTGCAGCACCATGAACAAACTCGCTCCGCTTCGCCGCGCCAATCCCAGCAATCCTCGATGCAGTTCCGCATCCAGCTCCAGTGGCACCGTCCCGCCGCGATAGCTCATCACCGCAGGTCGTGGCCGATCTGTCGGCAGCGCCAGCTCTTCCGGCATTCCCTCCAGCGCTTTTTTCCAGAACTCCAGCTGCCGGCTAATCGCGCTTTCTGGATCACTCTCGCTGCCCAGCAGCTCTCGCTGCCACAGCGTGTAGTCTCCGTACTGCACCGGCAACGGATCCCATTCCGGCGTCTTTCCTTCTATTCGCGCCGGGTAGGCATCTTCCAGATCGCGCGCCAACGGCCCCAGCGACCATCCGTCGCCCGCTATGTGGTGCAGCACCAGCAGCAACACATGTTTGTTCTCGCTCAGTCGGAACAGCCAGGGTCGCAGCGGCAGCTCCCACTCCAGTTCCATTCCCACGCTCGCAGCTTCCGTCAGCCGCTGCTTCAGCTCCGATTCGCTAAAGCTTTCGATTCTCAGTTGCGGTTTCGCTTCTTCACCCGTGAGTACCTTCTGGTACGGCACTCCTTCTTCCTGCGGAAACACTGTCCGCAGCGCCTCATGCCGTTCCACCACGTTACCCAGCGCCTGCTCCAGCGCGGCTTCGTTCAGCTGGCCTTCCAGCCGCAACGCCAGTGGTATGTTGTACGTCGCTCCAGGCCCTTCCATCTGGTACAGAAACCACAACCGCTGCTGCGCATAAGACAATGGCATCCGCTCCGGCCGGGTCATCGCCACCAGAGCGGGACGCACGGTCTGGGCTTTACTCAGCCGGTCTGGATTCAACGCCTCTTTACTCAGCTTCTCCACCAAGTCCGCCACCGTGGGTGATTCAAACAACATCCGGATGCTCACCTCTTTGCCCAGCGCCGCTCTCACCCGGCTCACCAGCTTTGCTGCCAGCAGCGAGTGCCCTCCCAAGTCAAAGAAGTTGTCGTGAATACCAACACGCTCTGCTCCCAGCACATCCGCAAACAC
>DASXJO010000696.1:0-9553 GCA_036497385.1 Candidatus Angelobacter sp.
AACGCCTGCGCCGCTGCCGATCCCAGCACGAGCACCAGGCAGGCAATAACCAGCCAGGGCGGGATCCAACGAGCGATGTTGCCTTGTTTGTGTTTCATAGCAAATAAAATCAATTACAGAATTCCAATCACACCTGCAGTACATCCCCTTCCCGGGCGATAGTCCGATACAGCACTGGATTGATAAAGAAGCCGAGGAACAACCGTGAAATGAGTCCGGCAACAATCACAATGGCGAAAGGCTTTTGCGTATCTGAGCCAATGCCCGTGGATAGCGCCGCCGGCAGCAAACCAAGACAGGCCACAAGCGCGGTCATCATGATGGGACGCAACCGCAGCAGCGCCGCTTCCCGTGTTGCCGAGTGTATGTCCATGCCCTCAAGCCGCAGCTTATTGATGTAAGAGATCAGGATCACGCCCGTTTCCACTGACACTCCCATCAACGCCAGCAGACCCAGCACTGACGAAACGCTGAACGGCGTATTTGTGAGTTTGAGCGCAATCAGCGCGCCCACCGGCTCGGTCATGATCACGTCCAGGGCAATCGCCATGGGAAATTTAAAGTTGCCGTACAGCGCAAACAGGATGAAAAAAATCAGCAGCACGGCCAGCGGCCCAATGATAGTGAGCTGCTCTTTGGCCGCGATGAACTGGTCGTATTCGCCGCCCCACGCAACCTGGTAACCGCCCGGAAGAGAAACATTTTTCTGCACCGCGGCCTGGCCGTCTTCCACGGCACGTTGCAGGTCACGGTTTTCAATGCTGTATTGCACGCCGATATAGCGCCGGTTGTTTTCACGGTAAATAAATGACGCGCCGTTCCCCTGCTTGATTTCCGCCATCTGGCTGATGGGGATTTGCTGGCCGTCCGGTGTGCCCACCAGCAGGTTGCCGATTTCCTGTGCGCTGCTGCGGAACTGCGGCTGCATGCGGACGACCAGATCAAAAAGCTTTTCTCCCTGCACCACCTGCGTAGCGGCTTGCCCGCCCACTGCCGCCTGAATCACGGCTTCAACGTCGGCCACGTTAATGCCGTAGCGCGCAATTTTTTCGCGGTCCACGTTAATGTTCAGGCTCGGCTGCCCCAGTTCATGCACCACGGTCAAGTCGGTAAAGCCCGGAACGTTCTGCAGGACTTTCCTGATCTCGACAGCCTTCTTTTCCAGCACGTCCAGATCGGGCCCATAGATCTTTACTGCCAATGAGCTTTTCAGGCCGGTAAGCGCTTCGTCCACCGCATCCTCGGCCGGCTGCGTGTAGTTGAAAATGATGCCCGGAAAAGCTTCCAGTCTTTTGTCGATGTCGGCAATCAGCTTGTCCTTGGTGTCAAACTTACCCTTCCACGACGAATCGTCATACGGCTTCAGTCCCACATAAAATTCGGCGTTGAAAAAGCCCGTAGGGTCGGTGCCATCGTCGGGACGTCCGTGCTCGGAACCCACCACGGTGACCTGCGGGTAAGAAATCAGTATGTTGCGGATTTGCGGCACAATCTTGCTCGACTCTTCAAATGAGATCGTGTAAGGCATGGTGGCGCGGACCCACAGCGCGCCTTCGTCCAGGTGCGGCATGAATTCGCCGCCGATGAAAGGAACCAGGCAGAGCGTCGCCGCAAAAATCAAAACCGCAATCAGCAGCGTGAGCCGGCGATTGTCGAGGCACCAGTCGAGCTGCCGCGTATAAATTTTCTTGATCCAATCAAAGGCGCGGTTCCTTGGTTCCTTCACGCCCTTGGTGAACATATAAGAAGCCAGCACCGGAACCAGCGTAAGAGTAAGGATCAGCGCGCCAACCAGCGCGAACGACATGGTGTCCGCCATGGGATGGAACAGCTTGCCGGAAGGCCCGCTCAGTGCATAGATAGGGAGATAACCGGCGATGATGACCGCAACGGAATAAAAAATAGGACGATCAACGTCCTTTGCCGCCGCCAGAATCACTTCATTCAGTTTGTAAGGCTGGCCTTCGCGCAACGCCAGCTCGCGATAGATGTTTTCCACCATCACCACGGTGCCGTCAATGATGATGCCGAAATCGATTGCGCCAATGGAGAGCAGGTTGGCGGAAACGTCATGCGCGTGCAGCACGATAAAGGCGAACAGCAGTCCCAGCGGAATGGTGAGCGCCACAATGATTGCCGCGCGCATGCTGACCAGGAAAAATAGCAGCACCAGCAGGACAAGAATCATTCCGCGGAAGAGATTTCCTTCGACGGTTCGCGTGGTCACCTGCACCAGATCGCTTCGGTCATAAAAAGGCCGCACCTTTACGTCACGCGGCAGGATGGAGCTGTTCAAATCCTCCGTCTTCTTCTGTACCGCTTTCAGTACAGTCTGCGTCTGCTCGTCGCGACGCATGAGAATCACGCCTTCCACGGCATCATCATGGTTCTCGTTATGCGCCTGAAAACCAAACTGTCCCAGGCGTGGAGCATTTCCAATCGTCACATCGCCAACGTCGCGGACACGGATAGGTGTTCCTTTATTGCTGGCGATCACGATGTTGCCGATATCGCTGGTGTTCTGCACCAGACCGAGCCCGCGGACGTAATAAAACTGTCCGCCTTGTGAGTAAAAACCCCCGCCCGCGTTGGAGTTATTCACTGAAAGCGCCTGGAGCACCTGCGGCACCGTGAGGTGATATCCGTAGAGGCGTGCAGGATCCAGCAGCACCTGGTACTGCATAACCGTGCCGCCCAGGCCGGAATCGTCGGCCACTCCGGGAACAGATTTGTAAGCGCGTTCAACCACCCAGTCTTCAATGGTCTTCAGTTCTTGTGGCGTGCGGTCAGGACTTTCCAGCACGTAGCGATAGACAAGGCCGCTGGGGCTGAACAGCGGCGCCATGCTGGGCGTTATGCCTGAAGGCAGCTCCGCGTCGCCAATTCGTTGGAAAATTACCTGCCGGGAAAAGTAATTGTCAGTTCCCTCTTCAAATGTCAGCCGGATATCGGAAAGCCCGTAGAGCGAAATCGAGCGCATCACAACCATCTTCGGCGCGCCGGACATTTCCACTTCCAGCGGAAGCGTGATGAGCCGCTCAACTTCTTCCGCCGCGTGTCCCGGCCACTGCGTGATGAGTTCAACCGTGGGCGGAGCAAGGTCTGGATATGCGTCCACGGGCATGCGCTTGAATGAGACCACGCCCGCGATGATCAGCAGCACGGTGAGCATCAGCACCAGAAAGCGCTGCCGCAAAGCAACTTGTACTAACCTATGTATCATTGCGAACTCGCAAACTGCAGGAACAGGCTGCCATCGCCGGCGACGCGCTCTCCCGGCTGAAGACCGGCGACGATCTGCGTTTTGCCGTCACTGCTCTGGCCCAGCTTTACCGGTCGTCGTGCGAACTGGTCCTGCGCCACAGCCACATAAACAAACGGCTCATTCTCGGCGTCGCGTAATACTGCGGCATCCGGCACCAGCAACGCGTTGTCGATCTTGCCCGCGACCACGGTGGCCGTCACGTACATGTCTTTCTTCAGCCGGCCTTCAGGATTTTTGGTGTCGATTCGCGCTTGTAACGTCCTCGAGGTCGGATCCAGCGCAGCGCCCATGAAAGAAATCCGCCCGTGAAAAATATCCGGGTAAGAGTCCGTCTTGATGCTTACCGGATCACCCACATGGACGTAGGCGAGTTGATTTTCATAAACGTTGGCCAGCACCCAAACCGTTGCCATGTTGGAGATGGTGAAGCACTGCGTTTGTCCCGCTTGAAGCACCTGTCCTGGCGCCACCAGCCGTTCCACGGCTTCGCCGTTGATCGCGGCCAGCACCGGGACTTCAGGTGAAGTTGGATTTTCTATCAATGTGTCTGGCCGTGGAATGCCAAGAATTTTCAAAGATTGCTCCGCCGCCTGCTGGTCGGCTTGCGCCTGTATCTCCGCCGACTCTGCCGCCTGCAAATCGCGCTCCGCGATTGCGTGGTGGGCAAAGAGGTCTTGCGCCCGCAGATAGTTTTTGTGCGCCAGCGAATGAGCGTCACGCGCCTTCAGGTAATTGGCGCGAAGCTGCGAATAATCCGGGCTGCTGACGTACAACATCGGCTGGCTCTTCTTCACCTGCTGTCCCGGTGAAACCAGAATACGGCTTACCGGCCCGCTTACCTGCGAAATCACGGGTGTAGTCAAAAAGCCGTTATACGCAACGGTGCCGTTCAGCCGCAGGACGCGCGGCCATGACGTGGGTTGCACCGTGACCACCTGGATATGCGATAACTGCTCTTTGGGCACGGTAAATAGCTGCGTCTTGTTGCTGTCCGTTGCGCCTTTTTCTTTTGCCTTCGGATCGCCCTCTGAACACCCGGAGAGAATCATCCCAAGCGCCAGAGCCGCCATGATCGCAGCCTTGGTATTCAGCGAAACTGGGCAAAGTAATTGGTGACTATGTTTCATGGCAAACTCCTGGTACCCGTAGCCTGCCGCAATTGCTCCAGGCTGAGCATGTAGGCGGCCAGCGCCTGCCGGTAAGCGAGTTGGGTCAAGCGATAACTGCGTTCGGCATCGAGAAAATCAAGCAAGGTGGCTGCTCCTGCCTTGTAGGCATACTGGCTGATATCGCGTGAATCTTGCGCCTGCTTCAGGTAGCCGGAGACATACAGCTTCACCACGTCCTGGTTAGAACTTGCGGATTCATAAGCATTCGTCACGTCGGTCATCACCGTGTCCTCGGCGGCCCTGGCGGTAAGCTCCGCGCCGGTCAGCGCAAATTTGGTTCGCGCGATTTCACCCTGCCCGCGATCAAAGACCGGCAGTGGAACGCTGAAGAAAAGTGAGGTAGAGCTTACGCCGGACACGTGGGAGTAACTGGCGGCAGCATTGAAATCCACTTTGGAGTTTGCCTTGGCCAGCGAAATCTGGCTGTTCGCTGCTTTCACTCCCTTTTGCGCCGCCAGCAGGTCTGGACGGGTGGCCAGCGCCTTTACCTGCAAGTCTGGCAGCGCACCCGTAAGCGGCTGGTAATCAAGGTCGCCCACCACGTCAAAATCGTGCGGGAGGGAGGCGTATCCAACCAGTTGGCGCAAGCTACCCAGTGCCTGGACCCTGGCCACCCGCGCGGAACTTAGATCAGTCTGGAATTGCAGCAATTGCAGCTTGATCTTTAGATAGTCGCCTTCACTGATGTCGCCGGCCTTGTAGCGTTGTTCGCTGATCGTGACCGTATCTTGAAAGCTGCGCAGATTTTCCTGGGCGAACTGCAACGTGGAATTTGCCAGCAGCACATTAATGAATTGCTGTGAGACGTTGAAGATCAGAGTCCGCTCGGTATCGGCTACCTGGGATGCCGTCACGGCCGTAGTATCGCGGGCGGCTTGGAGCCGGTTTTGGCGTTTGTGCCCGCGCTCAAAGAGATACCCCAAGCCGATATCAAATTGCTGCAGGTTGTTCAACGTATCGGTGGAGAAATCTCCGCTGAAGATGGGAATAAATTGCGAGTCCCAGGAAAGTGTTGGATTGGGACGGAGATTGGCTGTAATTTCCTGGGCCTGATTTTGTTGGATCTGCGTGCGGGCAGCCTTGATGCTGGGACTGTTCGCCAGCGCCATGGAGATTGCCTGCTCCAAGGTGATTTGTGTGAGCGCAGGACGGTCGCGCGTCGGCGTGGGCGTGGCTGCCGGAGGCGCAGCTTGGCCCGTTGACGACGCCTGCTGCCTTTGGCCCGCGGCGGAAGAGCTAAACGGAATTGTCGTCTGCCCCGGCAAACGCGGAGGCAGCATAAATACAAGCAAGAGGGACACCCGAAACATCGTTCCCCTCCAAAAAAGATTTTGGATTTTATTGAGCTAACCTGGATGAATTACCTGGATCAGGCAGCGGGAGGCGGACGGATGAAGAGGCTCAGCTCGGAGATGGCGCTTTTGCCCTGCGTTTCATACGGCAGGGTAAAAGCTTCCACGGAATGGAAGACCAGCAGCAGGTAAACCGTTACCGTGGGCGCATTCGCGTGAACAGATAGGCAGATAACACAAGGAGATGAGTTGCGCGCAACCGTGGCCTCGGAGTGGCTGTGGGTGGCTTCCAGCCCGGCCACAAACAAGGCAAGCACAATGCAGAGCAGCGCGATTAGGCGCATCAGCTTACGGCTCTCGACTTGAGTGGTGCCAACTAGCATGGGGTGCTTGCGGCGCAGTGACGCCATTTACAGATTCAGCTTACAGCAATTTCCACAGCCTTGCCAATGTCAGGCATTAGTGCGAGCAGCAGAGTGGGTTATGTGCGGCTTCACGGACGGAATTACAAAGAGTGGTTTCAGGCCGATAACCGTAATGACCGGTACAACTACCTTTACAAGCCAAAAGAACTTGAGGGCTGGAAGGACAAAGTGACACATATCGCCGAGCAAACGCAGAAGACTTACGTGGTGACCAACAATCACTATAAAGGGCAGGCGGCCGTGAACGCTCTGGAATTGAAAAAGATGCTGGGCGGAAAGGAAGTAAGGGCGCCGAAGACGCTGGTGGATCATTATCCAGAGCAGTTGAAAGATATTGCCGTCGCCGTTTAACTATTCGGGGAAACAGCTTTCCATGATTTAACTTTCGCTGGCTGTGTGATGAGCGGTTTCAGCCGCTGATGCCTCTGCTCTCTGGCGAATACTCTCCCGGCCTTGGCGCCTGCCGCGAACATTCCATGCCCGTGCGCTAGGCGGCGGGCGTTTACTTTCCAGGTTCAGGTTTCAGTTCAATCCTGGACGCAGTTTTTCCCTGATCTTCCCAGCGCGCCAGTCACTCATGCCTGCACAAATCCGAAGGTTTTTCAAAAGTTTTTGGCTCTCTGACCCGGAATTCCCTCCGCTCGCATCGTGCTTCTAGCAACCGGACAAACGCGAAAATGCTTTTCCCCAAAAAGGAAAGGGAGTTACAGTTGTTCCGCGTTATCCATACACAGCGAATCCATTCGGCAAATCACCTTCAGAACTCTACGTTCCGCGTTAGGGATTTTAGGCAAGGAGACTCGATGTCGCTATTAAGTTCAGATATTCACGGAAAAACTGGTGTAGGTTTCGAGTTTAATATAAGCGCCGCAAGCATCGCGCGGGCGCTTCTGCAAGTCAAGGGCGAACCCGATGTGACCCTCACAGTAAGCGGGGACGGCAGCGTAGTGGAGGTCCCCAGTCTTCCCGCTGGAAGATCATTTGTTCAGTTGGATCTGGTCTGGGCCCCTAAAGATGACGATGCAATCATCGATGTAGAGAGTGGCCCCGCAACCGCCGCTGATCCAAGACACACACTGGACGCCGGAAAAACACCTGGCTTTGTTGAATTATGGGGAGAGAACGCGCAATGAGCAAAATAAATTCGCTACGAATCCTTGCTGCTCTTCTTTTTTGTATCGTTGGCTCCGCTATTGGGCAAGCGCAATCCGCTAAGGGGCCTGGTGCCTTTGGAAATCCGCAGGCATTTTGCGAGCACGATCCGCGCCCGGAAATTATTGCCTTTTGCAAGAACCTTGCAGACTTACAAACACGAGTCAATGCTGAAAAATCACTTCCGGACGCCAACCTGACCCATGCCAACGCGAACTTCACCAATGCATTGGGCAAATTGGATCCCACCAACCCAAAGGCGGCCGCTGACTTGATCACCGCCGTGGCGGCGCCCCTTGCCACTAAAACCGCTGTATCCAATGTCCTGCGCGATGTCGGGCAGGCGCGTCCCGACCGGCAGCTTAGCCCCGGCAGTCAGACGAATGGAACAACCTCCCTGGTTTCCAGGGCGGGAAGCGCCGAGCTCATTTCTTTGGCCATGGATGCTGGAATATTGACCAGGTCCATCAACGGCGCAACCACTACGCTTACCACCAACGCTGATCAGCTCTTTCGTTTGATTACCGGCAACGACCCTGATTGCATCATCAACTGCAGGAGTCTTGGCTGGTTTGAGAACAGGGTTCTGAACTTCACCACGATCACCGCCTCCCTGGATGTGGTGCAACCAAGTTCCACCATAACGGCGACAACCGGACAAGCCAGCGGCACTACCACCCCTGTGCCGGTAAACAGCGCCGCCATTCCGACCGGCGCGGGAAAGCTTTCAAACCTCACTGCCCGCTACCAGTTGATGAATCGATTCGATCCCCGTGGCGAAAAATTCAAGCAGGCCTGGCGGGAACAGATTCCCGCGCTCAACCCCGGTGTAATCCTTATTGGAGATGACACCAAAGCCGTACTTGCGATCCTGAATACGCACGCGCCCTATTCGCAACCCGACACGGAACTCCGAACCCTAGTTGAGTCCGCTGAGGATACCCTGGTGCAAGCAGCAGCGAAGGATCCAAGCGGCAAGGCGCTGATGGAAGCATTCGAAAAATTCTGGAACAATGCGACTTCTGAGGCATTGCAAGATCCCAAACTTCCTGCCGCCGTTTCCAAGGTAATGCAGGACCGTGCCATTTACCGCCAAGCATGGTTAAACGCCCTGGATCAGGCCGTCGGCAATCTCCTCACCATTGAATATTCCTTCAATCGCCCTGTGGACCAGCCGGAAACCAATGATATCAAATTGATTTACGCCTACAACTTTAGAAGCCTGGGCATGCTCACCCTCAATGGCGCAACTTCGATATACTCCGGCGCGCTGCCTGCCGGCGCGAAATACGGCCGCCTGCACTATGGTCAGGTCTCTGGACAATACGACCGCACGCTCACCAGCAAGACCAGTTCTTTGCAGGGACAATTGAGTTTGGCCGGATACTGGCAGTATCAGCCTGAACCCTCTGTCTTGAACATTCCAGCCGGGACCGTGGCGCCAGGAACCACCATTCCTCTTCCCAATGGAACACAGGAGTTTGTCGGCACTGCAGGTTCGCTCTGGGTCACCCAGGCCAAGATTACGTTGAAAGGGGCCGGAGGGATAAACGTTCCCATCGGCGTAAGTTGGTCTAACAAGACCGACCTTCTGATCGGTTCAAAACTGGGTGCGCAGTTCGGCCTTAGCTATAACTTTGCCTCGCTTGCCAATCTTTTTACAGGCTCACACAGCACCCAGTAACATTCCACAGCAGATCGAATCCCATCTTCCGCCCTTCGCAGCCGGATGGGATTCGACTCGCAAATCCATATCTCATAGTCGCTGTGCAACAGCCTCTGCTTCTTCATAAGACCACTTGGAGAAGCCCGACGAGCTTTCAAAAATCGCGGCTATGGATCACCCTGCTCGCCTGGTAGACAAACTCTTCCCTGCTCTCGTATAAAGTTAAGTTTCTTCTGAAGGAGCTTCCATGCGTCGTTCCGCCCGTCTGCTTGCAATCGCGTTGTGTTGTGCTGCGGCGATTGCCGCGTTCGCTCAAGCGCAAAAGCGTTCGATCACCGAGAAAGACATCTTCCAATTCAACTGGATTGGCGATCCGCAAATCTCGCCCGACGGTTCACATGTGGCCTTTGTGAAAGTCACGGTGGACGAAAAGAAGACCGGCTATGACACAGCCATCTGGAGCGTGAGCACTCGCGGCGACGAACAGCCGCGCCGCATGACCGATGGCAAGCATGATTCTTCACCGCGCTGGTCGCCGGACGGAAAGTGGCTGGTATTTGTGCGTACGCCTGAGCCTGCTGCCG